>JACMLI010000497.1 GCA_014379705.1 Gemmatimonadaceae bacterium | reverse complement strand
CCGGTGCCCGCGCGCGAGGTGCTCGCGTTAGGCGCCGTGGCCTCGGTGCCCGCCGGGCTCGGCATCGTGGTCGGCGGGACCATTCCCTACACGCCGGCAGCATTGGCGAAGAAGCGCGAGAACCAGGCCAACTGGCTCGCGCGCGATCCCGAGATCCGCTGCTACCTGCCGGGTGTGCCGCGCGCGACGTACATGCCGTTCCCCTTCCAGGTCTTCCAGAGCGACAAGGCCTTCTTCCTGGCGTACGAGTACGCCGGCGCGGCGCGCAACGTCTACCTCGCCGACCCCGGCGAACCGCAGGTCGACACGTGGATGGGCCAGTCCGTGGGCCGCTGGGAGGGCGACACGTTCGTCGTGCAGGCGTCGGGGTTCAACGACCAGAGCTGGTTCGATCGCGCGGGCAATCACCACACGGAAGCGCTCAAGGTCGTCGAGCGCTACACGATGACGACGCCGTATCACATCGCCTACGAGGCGACGATGGAGGATCCGGCGACGTTCACCCGTCCGTGGACCATTCGCCTGATGCTGTACAAGCACGTGGATCCCGGCGCACGGCTGGGGCAGTTCAAGTGCACCGAATTCGTGGAGGAACTCCTCTATGGACACCTGCGCAAGCAGCCGCTCAAGCCATAGGCGCGCCGTGCGCTGCTCGCCGAGCTTCGTGTTAGGCGCCTGCGCCCTGGCCCTCGTGGCGCCCGGGAGTGTCGGCGCGGCACAGGCAGCGCCTCCCGCGAAGACGCAAGCGCCGTGGACGACGCCGCGCACGCCCGAAGGCCGCCCTGACCTGCAAGGGAACTGGACCAACGCGACGCTGACACCGATCGAGCGTCCGCGCGGGTTGCCGAAGGTCCTCTCGAAGGAGCAGGTGGCAGCGCTGGAGAAGGTGCGCTCTGACAGCATGGAGAAAGCGGGCCAGAAGAGCGACCCCAATCGCACGGCGCCCCCCGTCGGGGGTGACGGATCGACCGGAGCGGCCGGGAACGTCGGCGGATACAACTATTTCTGGATCGACGCCGGCGACCGCGTCGCCACGGTGCACGGTGAGTTCCGCAGCTCCCTGATCGTCGACCCGGAGGACGGCCGGCTGCCACCGGTCACTCCCGCGGCGCGAGCCTGGGCCACGCGCCGCGGTGCGGCGATGCGCGGGATCGGCCAATACGACAACCCGGAGAACCGCCCCCTCGCCGAGCGCTGCATCATGTCGTTTGGCTCGAATGCGGGGCCGCCCATGCTGCCGAACTACTTCTACAACAACAACTATACGATCGTGCAGACGCCGGACCACGTCATGATCATGACGGAGATGGTCCACGACGTGCGCATCATCCGCATGGGGGAAGCGGCACCCCTCCCCGCCGCGCTGCGACCGTGGATGGGAGACTCCCGCGGCCGCTGGGAAGGAGATACCCTCGTCATCGAGACGACGAACTTCCATCCGATGCAGACGCTCTCCCAGAACATCGGGCTCTACGGCGCATGGGGGGCCACCGACAGCCTCGCGGTGACGGAGCGCTTGCACCGGGCGGAGGCGAACATGATCCTCTACAGGTTCACCGTCCGTGATCCCGTCAACTTCACGCGACCCTGGGGCGGCGAGGTGCCGTTCATCGCGATGCCTGAACAGATCTACGAGTACGCCTGCCACGAAGGGAACTACGCGCTGTCCAACGTGCTGAGTGGCGCCCGCGCGCAGGAGCGCGAGGCCGCGAAGAAGCCGGCGGCACGGCCCAAACCCCGGTGATCGTCATGCGAGTGACCCGACCGATCGTCATTGCCCTCTCCCTCGTCCTCGCGGGTGCCGTTCCCGTCTGGGCGCATCATGCCTTTGGCGCCGAGTTCGACCCCAACGCCCCGATCCGCCTGCAGGGAAAGGTGGTCAAGCTCGAGTGGGTGAATCCGCATGCGTGGATCCACATCGAGGTCACCGGCAAGGGCGGGAAACCCGAGGTCTGGATGGTGGAGGGAGGCACGCCGAACACCTTGTTGCGACGCGGACTCACGCGGCAGTCGCTCACCTTCGGCACGGAGCTCATCGTCGACGGCTACCAGACGAAGGACCACTCCCTCAAGCGGGCCAACGGCCGCGACGTCACGTTCACCGACGGCCGGAAGATCTTCATGGGCTCGTCGGGGACCGGGGCGCCGCGCGACGGGCGCGATCCCGTCGAGGCGGCGAAGAAGAAGCCGGTGCCCTAGCGTCAGGACGAGAAGCCGATCCAGCGGCCCGCGATCGCCACGCCGAGCCAGAGCGCAAGCGAGACCAGGGCGGTAACCCGGGTGCGCATCGACGTGCCTCCCTGCGCACCCCGTGCCACGCGCTGCCTGACGAGGAACGTGAAGAGCAGTGCGACGGGCAGGATCGACATCTTCACGCGGAAGAACGGGTTGTGGTAGCACTTCACGGCTTCGGAGACAAAAAGCAGCGTGCCCGTGGCGAGCATCGCCGCCACGCCGGCCATGAGCCACGGTCGTGCCTCTCGCGCGAGGTCGGGAATCGCCGTCCGCGTCAGTCCCGCCCCCAGCAGGCGCAGGTCCACCGTGATCAGCGCCCCGCCGATCGCGCAGAGCGCGAGCAGGTGCGCCGCCTCGATCACCGGGAAGAGCCAGAGCGACGTGCGGATCAGCTGGGCGAGCGCAGTCCCCTCGATCCCCTCGAAGAACGGGAGCACGCCGGCCTACGGTGACGGGGGCGGCACGACGCACCCCGAGGCCCAGTTCACGAATGCCGGCTGCGGCTGGATGTCGCAGGCAAACCAGTTGTAGGCCACGAGGCGGCCGGCCACCACGATCCCGCTCCACGAGACGAGCGAGACGATCGCGGCGATGCGCGCGGCCCGCGGCGGCCGCCCCCCCACGTTCCACGACGCGATCCCGCGATGCGTGCGACCGTGAAAATACCAGATGTTCACCGCCGCGACGCAGAGCAGCAGCACCTTGACGCGGAAGAACAGGCTCTGGTAGTACGTGATCGGCGTCGCGTAGAAGAGCAGTCCCCCCGTGAGGACCATCACCGCGAAGCCCGCCCGCGTCCATGGGAGGAGCCGCGACGTGAATTCCGAGGCGGGCACCTGGACCATCGCGGCGCCGAGCAAGCGCACGTCGAGCGCGGCCGCGGTGCCCACGAACAGGGCAAGCGTCACGACATGCGCCGTCTCGACGACCGACCACACGTACTGCGACTCGTGCAGCGCGATGCTCCACGGCGTCTCGCCCAGCCACTGGAGGAACGACAGGATCACGGCTTCGCGGCGTTGGGGCGCACCTGTTCCACCGCGTACTTCGCGTGGCACTGGACGCAGGTCTCGTACACGTCGGCGCCCACGTCGAACACCGCCGCCGCGTTCCGGGCGTCCGCCGCCGCAATGGCGCGGCGTGCGGCCGCGATCATCGCCTTCGAGTAGGTCATCCACTCGGCAGTGTCGCGGGCGCGGGGCGCGAGCATGAGCAGGTTCCCGGATTCGGCGACGACAAACGCGCTGTTGCGTACCACCGTCCACTCCTCCGGGGTCGACGGGGCAAACTCTGTGGTGCCCGCCGAATCGACGACTGACCCCACCGCGTCCCAGTACACCTCGGCGGCCGGTTCGATGATGGTCGCCATCAGCTGCTTGACGTCCGCCACCGCATCGAAGGGAGGCGGGGGTGGCGGCGCGGCCTGGCATGCCACGAGAAGGACGAGGAAGGCCAGGCGGAGTCGGGACATGGGCAGGGGTCGGATGCGACAACATGCGGGAAAACGGGAGCGCCGTCCATTGGCTTGCCTTGCGGCGGGCGCCAGTGAGTGACAGTGTCCGCGATCCCCACAGGAGCCGGTGATGTCGAAGTCTCCGCGCGCGAGCCTGCCTGCAGCAATCCTCGTGGCATCGCTCGCACTCCCGTGGCACACGACCGAAGCACAGGTCACCGCGTCGTTCACCAGCGATCAATCGCAGCGTGGCGCCGCACTCTATGCGCGGCATTGCGCCGAGTGCCATGGCGCGCAACTCACAAGTGGCACGGCGTCCCCACTGACGGGGCGCGACTTCCTCGCGCGATGGGCCACGCCAACGCGCTCACTCGAGGACCTGTACTACGTGATGCGTACCAGCATGCCCTTCGGCGCGGGAGGGACGCTCTCCACCGACGAGTATCTCGCCTTGCTCGCGCTCATCCTCGAGCGGAACGGACAGGCACCCGGTGAGCGTGCGCTGGTCGCGGATCGCGAGGTGCTCGGCGTGGCGCGCGTGGCGGTGGCGTCAGCCCCGGGGCTGCGCTATCCCAATCCCCCCTCCGTCATGGGCCCTGGAGGCACCACGCCGACGGGCATCGGCCCCACGCACGACGAGCTCAAGGCGGTCGGTACGCAGGGGAGGGACTGGCTGACGCACACGCGCGACTACGCGGGCTCGCGCTACTCACCGCTCGCACAGGTCACGACGGGCAACGTTGATCGGCTGCGCGTGGCATGCGCGTTCCAGGTCGGACAGAACGCGTCGTTCCAGAACGGTCCGGTCGTCCACGATGGTACGATGTACATCACGGCCGCCTATGCGACGATGGCGATCGACGCCGCGACGTGCCGGCCGAAGTGGCGCCACGACTGGATCGGGGCGATCCCGGCTGGCCTCGCGAACCGCGGTGTCGCCATCAAGGACGGGCGGGTGGTACGAGGCACGGGGGACGGTTACCTCGTCGCCCTCGATGCCTCGTCAGGCACCCTCCTGTGGGCCCATCGCATCGCCGACGTCACGAAGGGGGAGATGATCAGCATGGCGCCGCTGATCTACGATGACCTGGTCTTCGTCGGACCCGCCGTGGGGGAGTTCGGCATTCGCGGGTGGGTGGCTGCCTATCGATTGCAGGATGGGCAGCGCGTGTGGCGCTTCAACATCGTGCCCGAAAAGGGCGAGCCTGGCGCGGAGACGTGGAAGCAGGATGCCACCATTCCACTCGGTGGAGGTGCGGTGTGGACCCCGCTCTCCCTTGATGCCGAACGCGAGCTGCTCTTCGTGGCAGCGGCGAATCCTGCCCCCGACTTTCCGGTTGCGCTGCGCGGTGGCTCCAACCTGTACACGAACTCCGCCATCGCCCTCCACGTGCGTACGGGCAAGCTGGCGTGGTACGACCAGATGGTCCTGCTCGATGACCACGACTGGGACCTCACGCAGGTGAGTCCCCTGTATCGGGCGACCATCAAGGGAAAGGCGCGCAACGCGATCGCGACGGCCGGCAAGGATGGCATGCTGCGCGTCGTCGACCGCGACTCGAAGGAACGGCTCTTCGAGACGGCCGTGACGACGCTGGCGAATGTCGATGCGCCGGTCACCGCATCGGGAACGCGCGCCTGCCCGGGGATCTTCGGCGGCGTGCAGTGGAATGGCCCGGCCTACCACTCCGGTGCCAACATCCTCGTGGTGCCCTCCGTGGACTGGTGCACCACGTTCTTCCTCGACGATGACGTGAAGTTCGTGCCCGGGCAGAACTACCTCGGCGGTCGCGTGGTAATGGACACGGTCCAGCAGGGATGGATCACGGCGGTGGACGCGTCCACGGGGAGCGTCCGATGGAAGTACCGTTCACGACGGCCAATGATTGCCGCGGTGACGGCCACGGCGGGCGGCCTCGTCTTCACCGCGGAGCTCACCGGCGACTTCCTGGCGCTCGACGTCGCGACCGGCGCGGTGCGCTTCCGGCATTTCCTCGGTGGGCAATCCGGCGGCGGGATCGTGACCTACCAGGTCGCTGGGCGCCAGTACGTTGCGGTCGCGTCAGGAACGGTGTCCGGCTACTGGCGCGACGCGTTCCCGGGCAGCCCAACGATCACGATCTTCGCGCTCGACGGCGGTCGATAAGCCATCGCTTCGCAGGCAGCGCAGGCTGAGCACCGCAGTATCTCGACCGCGAGCATCCCGGATCCGGCGATGGGCCCCTGGCCGCGGGGCATTGTCCGGGCGCTGATGGCACTTCTCTGCCGGAGCCGGCTCGCCGCGCTCGGCAGACTCCCCTTGCCAGTTTAGTGGAGCGGCGCCAATGTTCCACTAAACGACCCAGTGGAAGGGATGATGGCGGCTGACATCGATGTCTTGCAGGGCACCCTCGACATGCTCGTGCTCAAGACGCTCACCTGGCGCGCGATGCACGGGTACGACATCCTCGATTGGCTCCGCCGCACCACGGACCACGCGCTTCGCATCGAGGACGCCGCGCTTTATCCCGCCCTCCACCGTCTCGAGGCCCGCGGACTCGTCGAGTCCGAATGGGGCCTTTCGGCCAACAACCGCAAGGCGCGCTTCTATACCCTGACTCCCGCCGGACGACGCGCCCTCAAGGCCGAGGCGAAAGTGTGGCAACGGTACGTAGACGTCGTCGGAAAGGTCATGACGGCCGCACAGGAGGATCCCGCATGACCGCCGCTCGCAACTGGCGCCGGCTCCTGCGCCTCCCTGGCGTGGACGAAGTGGACGCCGAACTGCGGTTCCACCTGCAGGCGATGGTTGATGCCAACGTCGCGAAGGGGATGGCGCCTGGCGAAGCCCTGGCCCGCGCGCGTGCCGAGTTCGGCGACGCCGCTGCCGCCGCTGCCCTCTGTCGCGAGATCGACCGGCAGCTCGACCGGCGTCGTCGCATCGCCGATACGCTGGGAAACATCGCGCGTGACGTCAGGCAGGCCGCGCGCGCCCTCCGCCGCAGTCCATCCTACACCATCACCGCGCTCTCCACCCTCGCCCTGGGCGTCGCCGCCACCACCGCGGCCTTCACGCTGGTGTTCGCGCTCTTCCTTCGTCCGTTTCCGTTCCCGGCGCCGGCCGACCTGCTGGACCTCAACACGAAGGCGCCGAAGTGGAATCTCGAGCGGGTCGGCCTCAACTACCCCGACTTCCACGCCTGGCGAGCGAGCGCAACGACGTCGTTCGCCGGCATGGCGCTCTTGAGCAGCTCGACCTTCAACCTTTCCGACGGAACGACTGCCGAGCGCGTGGACGGCGCCTATGTGACCCGGGACTTTCCCGCGGTGCTCGGGGTCCCGCTCCTCGCGGGCCGCACGTTCTCCGAGGAAGAAGATCGTCCCAACGGCCCATCCGTCGTGATGATCAGCCGGTCGCTCTGGCAGGGCCACTTCAACGGATCCGCATCCGCCATCGGCAGGACGCTCGTCGTGCACGGCCGCACCGCCACGATCGTCGGCGTGCTTCCTGACGAGGGCGCATTCATCGAGCGGGCGAAGGTCTACATGCCGTATGCCGGCGACCCTGCGCAGGTGTGGCAGTCCTATGACGGCGAGGCCGTCGCACGCCTGCGCCCGGGGGTGACGATCGAGGCGGCGCGTGCCGAGTTGCTGCACGCGCACGAGCCCATCTGGGCGGCACGCGACACGGCGCGGTTCGTCACGCCCACGCTGACGCCGCTGCACGAGGTCGTGACGGCCCCATTTGCCGGCGCGAGCCGCACGCTCGCGGTGGCGACCGCCCTGATCCTGCTCATCGCCGTCGCCAACGTCACCAGCGTGATGCTGGCCCGTGCCGTCGTTCGCCAGCGTGAGACGGGCATTCGCAAGGCGCTGGGAGCCACGGCGGCTCGCGTGGCGCAGCAGGTCCTGGCCGAGACGCTCGTGCTCGCCGCGCTGGCAGGCGTGATCGGCACGCTGGTGGGGCATTGGTCGCTCCAACTCCTGCTGCGCGCCCTGCCCGACCAGTTCCCCGGGTGGGCGCACTTCGGTTTCAGCATGCCGACGGCGCTCTTTGCCACGGTCCTCGTGGCCCTCGCCTCTGTGGCATCAGGCATTGCGCCCATCGTGTTCGGCCGGAAGGCCGATGCGCGCGCGGCGATCGGGGAGGCCACGCCACGCACCACGCTCTCGCGTCGCCAGCGTCGCCTGCTCGATGGCCTCGTGGTGTTCGAAGTCGCCATGTGTGTGGTCTTGCTCGCCGTGGGCGGGGTGCTGGTCCAGGGCTACACGCGGCTCCAGGGCGTCGACCCTGGCTTCCGCGCCGAGCGGACGCTCGCGTTCAACCTGTCGCTGCCGGCCGTCACGTACGACACACCGGTCGCCACCGTATCTGCCTGGGAGCGGCTGCTGGCGGACATCCGGGCCATTCCCGGCGTGGCGATGGCTGGTGCGATCAGCTGCCGGCCGTTAGGCTGCCACGCGGGAAAATTCACGGACGTCGAGGGACGCCAGGGCGTGGCCGGGGAGGCGACGCCGGTGACCCTGACGCTCTCCGCTACGGCGGCTTCCTTCGATGCGCTCGGTGTCACCCTCGCCCACGGCCGCACGTTCCGCGACGAGGAGGGGCAGGGTGGACGTCCGGTGAGTGTGGTGGTGAGCGAGGGCTACGCGCGCTGGGCGTGGCCCGCGGTCGCGGACCCGACCGGGCGTCGCATTCGCCCGGCCGGGTCGGCTGACAGTGTCGGGTGGTGGAGCGTGGTCGGCGTCGCGCGCGACGTGCGACACTATGGGCTGGACCAGGAGCCGCGTCCCACCATCAACGTGCCGTGGACCTTGGCGCCCCCGCGCAACATGGCGGTCGTCGTTCACGCGTCCGGTGAAACGGATCCCCTCGTGGCTCCGTTGCGCGCTGCCGTCACGAAGCTCGACCCGACGCTACCCGTCTACCAGCTCACCACCCTGGATGCAGCGCTCACGCGCTCCCTCGGCCTGGTGCGCACGACGGCCTGGCTGCTCGCGGTGTTCGCGTTCGTGGCATTGCTCCTCGCAATCGGGGGATTGTATGGAGTGTTGAGCTACACAGTGAGCCGCCAGCGACGCGACATCGGGATCCGGATGGCCCTGGGCGCGTCGCGGTCCGCGATCCAGCGCGCGGTCGTGGGGCACGTGGTAGTCCTCGTGTCGATCGGGGTGGCCCTGGGTGTTCCCGCGGTGCTGGCGGCGCAGCGCCTCGGGGCGCGGTTCCTGTCGATGCAGGCAGCACCGAGTTGGGGAGTGCTTCTCGTTGCGGCGCTGGTGGTGCTGGTGGCAGGGGCCGGGTCTGCGTTTGCGCCCGCACGGAGGGCGGTGCGATTCGAGGGGCGAGGGGTGCTCGCCGAGGAGTGACGCGGGAATGCGAACGGCGGGTCGCCAGGCCCCGGGGTCGCCCGGCTACAGCTTAACGAATCGGCGCCACGGCCATGTGCGGTCACCATGCCCGAAAGGCAACGCGCTTCCGCCGGGGTGCGCGGTCGTCATGGAAGGCCCACAGCCCGGTTCGTCGATGCACGCTTCGTCACAGGTGTCCCCGCGAGTGTGACGGCGACGAGGCATGGCAGGGTCCGTTGGGTGCAGCGGTGTCTTCGCTTCAGGACTCTGGGACGGAGCGAATCTTACGCGGGAGGTCGCATGGGACGGACGCACACAGGGCTGGTTGTCGGTGTCTCCTACCTCGCCATCGGTGTGGCGGGCATGGCCCTGGGGGCCGCGTCGCTCGAGGGGCAGACCATCTCGCCGCGCACCGTGCCCGTGCTCATGGCCCAGCAGTTCGACATCCTCCCGTCCGATCGGGCGGCGATGGGCGGCGTGTCGATTGCGCTCGACGACGACCTGCTCGACCCGTTCGTGAACCCGGCGACGGCCACGCGCACGCGCAGCGGCCGCTTTTCGGTCGCTCCCTACTTCCACAGCCTCTCGGCGAGCGACGTCGGCGGCCGGACGCTTCCGATTGCAGGCGTTGGATCGTTTGGCAACTGGTCGGCGGGGGGATTTGTCGCGCTGCAATCGCTCGATCGTGCCCGCCTCGCGTTCAACGCCCCGGTGAGCGAGCGCACGGCGTCGAACCGCTACCTGCAGGGCATCCTCGCGCGGCGCTTCGGCGAGCACCTTTCGGTCGGTGCCTCAGCGTACTGGGCGGAGCTCGGTGCGGAGCAGGGCATCGACCAGCTCTACTCGGGGAGCGATCGCATCGTGCAGAACGGCTCGGCCAACGACGTGCGGCTGGGCCTCACGAGCCAGTGGCATGGGTCGCGCGTGCTCCAGGTCGTCGTCCTGCGCAGCAACTTCGACATGACGCACGACGTGCACTTTCCGGCGTTCCGCCGCTGGGTGCCCCCCAACTCGTTCACCGACGTGCCCGCGCGTCAGGAGCTGAACCAGGACCACACGAAGCGCTGGGGTGTGCATAGCACGTTCGATCAACCAATCGGCAGCGACGGTTGGCGGATCGGCTGGCTCGGCACCGTGAATCGCCTGTCGCACCCGAAGATTCCCGACTACCGGATCAACGAGGTGATCACCGTCCCGCGGGACCCCGGGCACACCTGGGCGTGGAATGCCGGCATGGGCGTGTCGCGCGTGGCCGGTCGCTCGACGCTCGGCGTGGATGTCGTACTCGAGCCGATGTACAGCACCACGTGGGCCGAAGCGGCGCGCGATACCGTCGCGACGAGCGGACGCGTCATTCCGCGCGGCGCCCATACCGTCGACAACGAGTTCCGCTTCTCCAACACGATGATGCGCTTCGGGTTTGCGCACGAGTGGCCGCAGGACGACTCCGCGAACGTGATCGGGCTGCGCGCCGGACTCGGGCTGCACGCCATGCAATACCGGCTCTGGCAGACCGACCTTGTACGCGATTCTTCGCGCGTGCAGGACGAGCATTGGATGGAGTGGACGCCGACGCTCGGCTTCCTGTGGCGCACTCCCGCGATGGAGTTCCGCTACACCGCGAGCCTCACGTGCGGTGCTGGCGGCTCGTGCGTCGGTTGCTTCCTCGCCTGCGGGCAGGACGTCAGCCTTGCAGCGCCGAGCCCGAGCGATGGTGGCGTGATTGCCGCGCCCACGGACCAGCTGCGCTTCAATGCGGGGCGCGCGATGTCCCACCGGTTCGTGTTCACCCTGCGGGGGCGCTTGTAGCCTTCACTCGTCGCTCCGGCGCAGGCCGGGAGCCCCGTGTCGTATCAACCAACACGTGCAGGCCGTGGACTCTCGGGGAAAAGTGCAGGGATAGGTCCTGCGGGAGTGGCGAGGGCGCGCCCGGGAGCCTCGCATTGATGTCTCGGCGCGCCACTGGCTAGCGGCCTCTGCTCGGCGGCATCGTCCCTTGGGACGTGCGGATCGCCTCCCCGGCTCGCCACACCCTCCCGGGGATCGACATGACGACACGACAGCTGGCCTGTTCCGCACTTCTTGCGACGCTTGCCGCGTGCAGCTCCCAACCGGGCACGGACGCACCGACTGCCGACAGCGCTAGCGCGCAGGTGCCCACGACGTCCCCTTCCAACATGTCGCATGGCGAAGCGCCGGTGGGGACGGTGGCCGACGCCGCTCCCGTCGATCCCGGAGCCCCTCCCCGGTCGGCGCGTCGCGTCGTTCAGGTGCGCTTCGAGATGCGGGACACCCTCATCGAGATCTCCAGGGGCGTGATGTATCGCGCGTGGACGTTCGCGGGCAGTGTGCCGGGACCCGTCATTCGCGTGACCCAGGGAGACAGCGTCGACTTCACGCTGGTGAATCGGGCGCCCATGCCGCACAGCATGGACTTTCACGCGGCCCAGATCGCGCCGAACAAGTACTACGTGAACGTGATGCCGAACGATTCCATCCGGTTCCAGTTCATTGCCGAGGTCCCGGGGGCGTTCATGTACCACTGCGGCACGGCGCCGGTGGCCGCCCATATCGCCAACGGCATGTACGGCGCGCTTATTGTCGATCCGCGCACACCGCGCCCCGCTGCCCGTGAAATGGTGTTCGTGCAGAGCGAGTTCTACCTGACCCCGGATCCCACGGCCAACCCGAAGTCGCTCTCGTGGGAGCGCCTCCTCAGCCTCGCGCCGGATTACGTCACCTTCAACGGGCGCTCCGCACAGTATGCCGAGCATCCGATCAGCGTGAAGGTCGGTGAGCTGCTCCGGCTGTATGTCGTGAATGGGCCCATCGCACGTCGTCCTTCCATGTGGTCGGCGGCATCTTCGAGCGGGTGTTCGTCGACGGGTCATTGGCAAACCCGCTCGCCGGTGTGCAGACCGTGGCGGTGCCGGTTGGTGGTGGATCGATCTTCGAGATCCGGCTCAAGGAGGCCGGGGAGTATCCGTTTGTCACGCACGCCTTCGCCGATGCCACCAAGGGGGGCGTTGGCATCTTGAAGGCGCAACCCTGATAGCGGGCGCCTAGCCGTCGATTCGCGGTTGCGTGTTGCCGTCGATGTCTACGCGACCACGCAGCACGGCAAGTCGCTCGCCCTCGCGGGCGATCCACGCGCCCACGAGGCAAATGCCAGCCCCGACCCAGAACGGTGCTCGCAGTCCAAAGAACCCTGCGATCACGGTCGCGCTGAACGGACCGATGACGCGCCCGAGGCTCGACATGCCCTGGAACACGCCGAGCACGGCCCCGCGCTCGCGCGGGCCGGCCGCATGCGCCACCAGGCTGCTGATGCTCGGTACGAAGAGCGCGCTCCCCACCGCATAGAGCGCGAGCGGGATCAGCGTCATGTTCGCCGAGGTGGAGAACGGCGTGGTGGCGAGCGAGATGCTGAGGAGGATGATGCCCGTGAAGGTCAGGCCGTGGGCACCGAAGCGCCTCGTGAGCGGCCCGATCGCGCCGCCCTGGATGATCACGGAGATGGCGCCGAGGTAGCCGAAGAGCACCCCCAGCTTTCGTGGTCCGAGGCCGAGGTCCTCGGCGCCCCACACGGAGAAGGTGCTCTGCAGCATCGCCACTGCGCCGATGACCACCAGCGTCGCGACGAGCAGGTCGCGCAGCGCAGGGCGGGCCAGGATTTCCTTCCACTGGCCAGAGCGCTTGTCGGCCTTGACGGCGGCGCGATGTTCCGGCCCGTGCGATTCCTTCAGCGCGAAGAACGTACTCACGAACGCGAGGGCGGACATGAACGCGGCCGCGTGCGCCACCCGCGCGATGTCCCCGCCGCTGTCGCCGCTGCCAGCGAGCAGGCCACCTAACGCGGGCCCCAGCACGAAGCCAAGGCCGAACGCGGCACTCAGCATGCCCATCATGCGCGGGCGTGTCGCGTCGGTCGAGATGTCGGCCACATACGCGTAGGCCGTGGAGATATTTCCCGCCGCGAGGCCACTCACGAGTCGAGAGAGACCCAGCAGCAGGCCCGTGCCGGCGACGGCGAGGAGCATGTTGGCCGCGACATTCGCGGCGAGGGTGGCGAGCAGGATGGGCCGCCGCCCGACGCGATCACTCGCGGCTCCCCAGAGCGGTGCGCCGATCAGGTTGCCGAGGGAATACAGCCCGAAGTACAGCGGCACCTGCGCCGGTGACACCCCGAGCCGCTCGGCGTAGAACGGGAGCACGGGGATGATCATCCCGAAGCCGACGAGGTCCAGGAAGACGATGAGGAACAGGGAAGTCAAACGCGTTCAGGAAATCGGCTTGCGTGGAGGTACGAACACCGTCGGCACGCCAAGCTCCTGGAGCAGACGATTGAACGCCGCGAGATCCTCCGCTTCAAGCTGCAGGAGCCGCCGAAGCTGGACTTGCAGCTTGCCATTCAGCTCATCGTAGATCTCGCCGTGCTGTTTTGTCGGTGCGAAGTCCCCCTGCTGCACCTGGGCGTTGAGGGTGATGAACCAGTTGTAGAGCCTCACCGGCTGGTCGAGCGTGCACTGGTCGACATGGCAGGCGATCTCGTACAGCGAGTCGCGGACGGCCTCGAAACGGCTGCGAACGGCCTTGGCCGTACTGTCCACGCGCTTCGCGTAGGCCTGGTCCTTCGTTTGTGCGACGCGCGCGTCGAGCTGCTTCTGGATGTCCTCGGTGCGTTGGGTGTTCTCGACGATCTCGTTGATGCGGTCGCGCACGCGCAATGCCGCGGCGTACTGCGCCTGCAGGTCGGCCGTGCTGGTGATGCCGTTGATGCGCGGATCGGCGGCGACGTCGAAGCGACGGGACAGCGTGTCCTTCCCGACGATGAGCCGCGCGGAGTAGGTGCCCGGTGGAACCATCGGGCCGCCCAGGTGACCCTCGTCGATCACGGTGTTGTCGAGCTTCTTGGCGTCTTCGAGCTGCAAGTCCCAGACGAAGCGGTTGGCACCGGCGCGCAGCGGGAGCTTCTCGGTGCCGGGCATGTAGGCGAGGCTGTCGGCGCGCGACGCGTCGACATTGCGCGCGAGCGAGTCGGTCACCGCCTTCGCCGTGTCCGCCTTCGCCGTGTCCGGCCTGGCGCTCGTGCTGTCGAAGGTGCGCAGGACCTTCCCCGTGGCATCCACGAACTCGAGCGTCACCTTGTCAACCGGCTTGTCGCGGAACCAGTAGTCGATGTAGGCGCCGCCGTGCGGGTTGGAGCCGGCGGTGTTGATGCCTCCGCGCGGACTTCCGCGCCAGCGGATCGCGGTGGCCGGCTGGAAGAGGTGCGCGCGGCGCGACGTCACGCTGTCGGCGAGCTGGCGAAGCGGCGAGAGATCATCGATCACCCAGAAGGCGCGGCCGTGCGTGGCGGCGATCAGGTCGGTGCCGTGCACCGTGAGGTCGCGCACGCTCACCCGCGGAAGATTGAGCTGCAGGGGCTCCCAGCTCGCGCCGTCGTCGAACGAGACGTGCACGCCGAGTTCGCTGCCGCTGTACAGGAGGCCGCGGCGCACGGGGTCCTCGCGCACGACTCGCGAGAAGGCGTTCGCGGGGAGGCCGCGGACGATCTTCGTCCACGTCCTGCCGTAGTCCGCCGTCCTCCAGAGCGAGGGCGCGAAGTCGTCCTGCTGGTAGCGGTTCGCGGCGACGTAGGCGACCGCGGCGTCGTGCGGCGACGGGTCGATGTGCGCCGTCCTCGTCAGGCGGCCATACCCCGGCGGCGTCACGTTCTGCCACGTGGCCCCGTTGTCGCGCGAGACGTGCACCTTGCCGTCGTCGGATCCCGCCCACAGCACGCCCTTCTGCTTCGGCGACTCCATGAACGCGTAGATCGTCGCGAACCACTCCGCGCCCGTCATCTCCCCGTGGATCGGTCCACCGGTGCGCTGCAGCGTGGCGGGATCGGCGGTCGTGAGATCGGGCGAGATGCGTTCCCAGCTCGCGCCTTCAGTCGTCGAGCGCCACACATGCTGCGACGTCACGTACAGTGTCTTCGGGTCGTGCGGCGACAGCAGGACCGGGAAGGTCCACTGGAAGCGATGCGGCACGTCCTTCGCGCCCCAACCGTCGTAGTTGCGCAGGCCGACGGAGATGTCGCGCTCCTGCCGCGTGCGGTGGTCGTAGCGCGAGAAGGAACCCATGTAGCACCCGCCGTACGTGACCATCGGATCGCGCGGGTCAACGGCGATCGTCGCGTTCTCGCACCCGGCCACCGAGTAGTAGTCGCGATCACCGATGCCGCCATCGTCGGACCTCGACATCACCGAGACTGCCGAGTTGTCCTGCTGCGCGCCGTAGATGCGATAGGGCCACTGGTTGTCGGTCGTGACGTGGTAGAACTGCGCGGTCGGCTGGTTGTACATCGTCGACCATGTCGCTCCATGGTCGAACGAGACCTGCGCACCTCCGTCGTTCCCGTTGATCATTCGCTTGTTGTCCTTCGGATCGATCCACATGATGTGCGTGTCGCCGTGCGGCACGCGCACCACGGTGAAGGACTTGCCCCCGTCGATCGAGCGCATGACCTGCAGGTTCATCACGTACACGGTGTTCTCGTCCAATGGGTCGGCGGTCACCGCGCTGTAGTACCAGGCGCGCACCCAGAATCGCGGGTCGGTGTTCATGCGCTGCCATGTCGCGCCCGCGTCGTCGGAGCGGAAGATGCCGCCTGACGAGTCGGGGGCCTCGATGCTCGCGTACACACGACGTGGGTTCGCCGGGGACACGTCGATGCCGATCTTGCCCAGCGGCTTGCGCGGAATCCCGGCGTTGAAGGTGATCTCGGTCCACGTGTCCCCGCCGTCCACCGTCTTCCAGATGCCGGAGCGTCCTCCCCCAGCGTTCATGGACCAGGGTGTGCGCTGGAACTTCCAGAACGACGCGTAGATGATGCGCGGGTTGCTGGGGTCCATCGAGAGGTCATTGGCCCCCGTGGAGTCGTCGACAAAGAGCACCTTCGCCCACGACTTGCCACCGTCGAGCGTGCGGAACACGCCGCGCTCGGCGTTCGGGCCGAAGGCGTGGCCGATGGCCGAGACGAACACGCGATCGGGATTGCGAGGATCGATGACGACGTCCGTCACCTGGTGCGTGTCGGTGAGACCGAGGTGTTTCCAGGTCTCGCCGGCGTCAGTCGAGCGGTAGATCCCGGTGCCGAACGTGAGGTCTTCGCGCAGCTGTGACTCGCCGGTGCCGACGTAGATGACGTTCGCGTCGGATGGGGCAACCGCGATGGCGCCGACGGACGAGATGTCGGTCTTTCCATCCGTGATGTTGAGCCAGGTTTGTCCGCCGTTGGTCGTCTTCCACACGCCGCCGTTGACGGAGCCCTGGTAGAACACGAAGGGACGCGTCGGGTCGCCGGCCACGGCGTCGGTGCGTCCCCCGCGGATCGGACCGACGTTCCGCCATCGCAGCCCCTTGAAGCGTGAGGACGTGGCTGCGGGCGACGTATAGACCGAAGGATCGTACGCCGGAGTCGCCGCGGCGGGGGCCGGAGTCGGCCGCGTGGTGCGCTGGGCGACGGCAGGGGCGGCGCTGAGCGTGAGGCTGGCGAGCGCGAGGGCTATCTGGTTGGCAAGTCGCATCGAGGTATGCAGGACGGCGGTGTCGCGGTGCAAAACGCCCGGCGGTAGCCGGGCAGGTGAGACCGGCGAAAGCTATCCTTGCCTCGAGGGTGAGGTCAGGCACCAAGCCCTGCAGCGACTAGAGGCTGTCGGGGTCGAGGTTCCGCGCCTTGTGCCATGCCGGCAGGGCGTCCTGCGGGAGATCGGCCTCGGCGTGGTGGCGGGGATGGCGTTTTTCGTCGCTCCGGCGAAGGCCGGAGCCCCGTGTCGGCGACTTGTGCAGTTGGAGCAAACACGACACCAGACACGCTGCTTTCGCAGGTGCGACGGCTCGCATCGGCCTAACGACCGACCAGCGCCCCCTCTGTCCACACCCGCCCACCGCCCCGGAAGGCCCACAGGTTGTTCCCGCGCGCGGCGAAT
>JACMLI010000496.1 GCA_014379705.1 Gemmatimonadaceae bacterium | reverse complement strand
GTCCACGCGACTCGTCACACGTGCGGCCACTATTGCGATGATGCTGGGAGCCATTGCGGAGGGCATCGACGCGCAAGTGACGCGGAGCGACTCGCTCGCGCGTTTGCGCGTCACCGTCCAGCACGAGGGGGCGACCGTGGAGGGCGTGGTTGTCAGGGCGGGACGCGTCGCGGTGTTGACCAACGCGGCCGGGGAGGCGACGCTGGCGCTCGTCGCAGGGAGCCATGCGGTCATCGCCACGCGCCTCGGGCTCCGGCCCGACACGCTGGCGATCGCGTTACGCCCCGCGCAGGACACGACGGTGACAATGAACCTCGAGGCCGTGGTCGCGGAGATCGAGGCCGTGGTGGTGAGTGCCACGCGCAGCGAGCGACGCGTGGAGGACGTGCCGTTGCGCGTGGAAGTGATCGACGAGGAGGAGATCGCCGAAAAGGTCGCGATGACGCCGGGAGACATCGCAATGATGCTCAACGAGACCGCGGGCCTTCGCGTGCAGTCCACGAGCCCCTCGCTCGGCGGCGCGAACGTGCGCATCCAGGGACTGCTCGGCCGCTACTCGCTGCTGCTCGCGGACGGCCTCCCCCTGTACGGCGGACAGTCCGGGGGCCTGGGCCTGCTGCAGATCCCACCGGTCGACCTCGCACGAGTGGAAGTGATCAAGGGAACGGCGTCGGCCCTGTACGGGAGCGCCGCGTTAGGCGGCGTGGTGAACCTGCTGTCGCGTCGGCCGGGCGAGCAGCCCGCGCACACGGCGCTGATCAACCAGACGACGCGCGGGGGCACCGATGCCGTGGGGTTCCTCACGGCGCCGTTGTCCGAACGCTGGGGCTACACGCTGCTGCTGGGGGCGCACCGACAGTCCAGGCGCGACCTCGATACGGATGGGTGGACCGACCTTCCCGGATATGAGCGCGGCGTGATTCGTCCACGGCTCTACTTCGACAATGGGGCAGGGCGCACCGCCTTCCTCACGGCCGGGTTCACGGGAGAGGATCGCATGGGTGGGACGCTCGAGGGCAGGGCGGCACCAAACGGGCGTGCCTTCGAAGAAGGGCTGACGACGCGTCGCGCGGATGTCGGCGGACTCACGCGATGGCTCGTGAGCGACCCTGCGAGCACGCTCAACGGCGCCATCGTCACCGTGCGAGGATCGGCCGTCGAACAGCGACATCACCATGCGTTCGGTCGGGAGCGCGAACAGGATCGCCATCGCACCTGGTTCGGTGAAGCGGCCGTTGCCGTTCCGCGGGGGCGGGTGACGTGGGTCGGGGGCGTCGCATTCCAGCAGGACGCCTACACCGCCGAGGACGTCGCGGGATTCGACTACACCTTTTCGGTGCCAGCGGCCTTCGCCCAGGTCGATGTCGACGCCTCCACGTGGCTCTCCCTCTCCGCGAGTGCCCGTGCGGACGCCCACAGCGAATACGGGACGGTCGTGAATCCGCGCCTCTCGCTCCTCCTGCGACGCCCTGCCGAAGGCATCCTGGCCGGCTGGACAGGTCGCCTCTCGTCAGGCACGGGAGAGTTCGCGCCGACGCCCTTCACGGAGGAAACGGAGGTGACGGGACTTTCGCCCCTCGTGCCATTGCTGGGACTCGTCGCGGAGCGCGCGACGAGCGCGTCATTCGACGTCGGAGGGCCGTTGCAACTCGGCGCCGCGCGCCTCGAGGTGAATGGGACCGTCTTCGCGTCGCGCGTGAGGCACCCGGTGCAGGTGCTGAACGCAGGCGGCCTGACGCCGGATGGCGCTACG
>JACMLI010000495.1 GCA_014379705.1 Gemmatimonadaceae bacterium | reverse complement strand
TTCTCGCCGATGAGCATGAGGGCCGTGCCGACCACGGCTTCCGCGCCGTCCTCGCTGGCACTGCCGGTGCGGAGCTCTCCGCCGATGCCGACCTCGGCCACGTCACTGACGCGAATGGGCACACCGCCGCGCGTGGCAATCACGATCGGGGCGAGTTGCTCGATGCTCTCGATGCGCCCCGATGCGCGAACGACGTACGCTTCGCCCAGGTGCTCGACGAAACCCGCGCCCGTGCTGACGTTGTTGCGCTCCAGCGCCTCGATCACGTCGTGGAATGTGAGTCCGTAACCGACGAGCTTCTGCGGGTCGGGGCGGACCTGGTACTGCTTCACGTATCCGCCGATCGAATCGACACCCGCCACCCCGGGCACACTCTTGAGCTGCGGCCGGATGATCCAGTCCTGAACGGTGCGCAGGTAAGCGGCCCGCTCGACGCTGGTGCGCAGTCGCTCGCCCTCCGGTGTCCGGTAGCTGCCGTCCGACTGCCATCCCGGTTGACCGTCCTGGATCTGCGCGCCGTCCCCATCCGTGTGATCGAAGCCGACCGTCCACATGTAGATCTCGCCGAGGCCCGTGGCGATGGGCCCCATCGCCGGCTCGGCACCGGGAGGCAGGTTCTCGCGCACCTGCCCGATGCGCTCGTTGACCTGGTTGCGGGCGAAGTAGATGTCCACGTCGTCGTCGAAGACCGCCGTGACCTGCGAGAAGCCGTTGCGCGAGAGCGAGCGGGTGTACTCCAGACCCGGAATGCCGGCGAGCGATGTCTCCACCGGAAACGTGACCTGCTTCTCGACCTCGAACGGCGCAAGCGAGGCTGCCACCGTGTTGATCTGCACCTGGTTGTTGGTGATGTCCGGAACCGCATCGATGGGCAGGCGCGTGAGTGAGACCACTCCCGCTGCCGCGGTGGTGAGCGTCAGCACCAGGACCAGCCCGGGATGGTAGATCGAGAATCTGAGGATGCGCTGGAGCATCAGTGCTCGTGCTGGGCCGAGGCCTTGCCGTGCTCTGCCTTCAGGAAGAAGGTTCCCGCGACGACCACGAGTTCGCCCGGCTTCAGGCCGGACAGCACGGGAATGTGCGTGCCGATCTGCGGGCCGACCTCGATCTCGTGCCTGCAGAAGCGATTCGAGCCGGCCTCCAGCGGAACGAAGACCGATGGCCGGCCCTCGATGGTGAGGACGGCCCCGTCCGGCACGGCCAGGACAGGAACGCCGCCGCCGCGCGAGGACTCGATCTCCACCTGGATGAACATTCCGGGCAGCATCAGCCCGTCCGCGTTGGGCACCTCGATCCTGACCTCGGCTGTTCGCGTGGCAGCTTCCAGCAACGTGGGGATCGCGGCCACGCGTCCCACGCGCGTGACACCATCCAGCGCGGGCACCAGCACGGTGGCGGCAGCACCCAGCTTGACCTCGGAAAGCCGCGTCTCACTCACCTCGGCAATGGCCCACAACGTCCGCGCATCGCCGATGACCATGAGCCGGTCCTTGTCCCGGTTCACGAGCTCACCGAGCGTTGCGGAGACCTCGACGACCCTCCCATCGATGGGAGCGCGGACCGCGAAACGGGGGGTGATCACGCCCGTCCGCTCGAGTTCCTGGATCACCTGCTGATCCATTCCGAGCAGGAGCAACCGATGCAAGGCCGCGGCCTCCGCAGCGCGCGCGACGGCAAGATCCCGTTCCAGCGCGCGCAGTTCGGCCTCCCGCCGCAGCACCTCGGAGAGCGCGATGCCCTGCACCGTGTCGTGGAGCTCCTGCGCGCGTTGCAGTGAGCGCTTCGCCAGCTCGAGCGCGGGGCCGGCGGTCTGAGCCATGGTGCGACGCTGGAGGTACTCGGACTGAGCCTCGCCCAGTTCCGGACTCTCGATGACCAGCAGACTGTCGCCACGCGCGACGCTGGCTCCCGAGCGCACCATCAGCTCGACGACACGACCTTCCACTGCAGACCCGACGCGTGCCACGGCCGATTGGGGAAACGCAAGGTGCCCCGGTGCGGGCACACGCGGGGTCAACGCCAGCTCCCGCGCTGCCTCCACGGTGATTCCGTAGCGGGCCAGCACCTCGTCGGAGAGTGCGACATCGTCTTCACAGTCGGCACGGTTCTCGGCCAGGTGATGCGCGTCCGTCCCGGACGCTCCGCGCTCGCCAGCGGCTCCGTCCCCGTGCTCGCCTGCGTCGCCTTCCCCGCGCTCGCCGGCGTGGCCGTCTTCGTGCTCGTGTCCGTCCCCCTCGTCGGCACCGTGCGCGTGCGCATCGGGCTCCTCGCCGGAACCGCCGCACGCGAGCAAGGCCGCTCCCAGGATCAGCGCGATCGCGGGAACCCGGAAGCACACGGATGCCCGGAAACGAAATCGATCCGTCGTGCTCATGGCTGAGGACTCCGTGCGTTGTCAGAGATCAGCAGCGCAAATGCCGCATGACCACCCACGGCTCGTTCCAGACGGACGTGCGCGGTCGAGACCTCGCGTTCCAGTTCGACGCGGAGGCCTTGCGCCTGCTGCAACGCCTGCTCGGCAATGAGAACCGCGGTGATGTCGACCTGGCCTAGCCGGAATGCCTGCTCGACCTCCGACCGGCGACGATCCTGCAATGGAATCAACTCTCCCGTGACGCGATCGAGGTTCGCCTGCGAACCACTCAATGTGGCCAGGGAGCTGCGCACCTCCTCCACCACGGTGCGCCGGGCTTCGGTGAGTCGATGTCCCGCCTCGCTCTCCAGTGCGCTCGCGCGTTCCTTCCTCGCGCTGCTGCCCCCGAAGATGGGCAAGGGCGTCGAGAGGGCCGGGCCCACGGACCAGTCGCCGTCCCGCTCGGCATCGGCGCCGACGGACGCTCCGTCCCACGCCGACCAGGACGCGAGAGCCGCGTCCTCACCGCGCGCGCGAAGTTCCCACTCGATGGCGAGGATCTCGGGCCGCACGCGCAGGGCGGCCTCGATCCACGCGGCTTCCTCGGTGGGCAGCGCGGCTGGACCTGCCCAGGGCTCGAGCTGCCAGGTGGCGGCTCCGGACGGTTCGCCGATGCGTCGCGAGAGAGCGATGCGTGCCAGCCGCAGCTCCTGGCGGCGCTGCGCCGACTCCACCGAGAGCTGCAGGCGTTCCGACTGCAGACTCGTGACGTCGTGCCGCGTGCCCTCGCCCGCGTCCAGGCGAGCCTGAGCCACCTCACCCAGCCTGTCGAGCAC
>JACMLI010000494.1 GCA_014379705.1 Gemmatimonadaceae bacterium | reverse complement strand
CCCCCCCGTCCTCCGCCTTGCCCCCCCGCCCCCCGCCCTCTTGGCTAATAAAACACCGCGCCGCCTCGCCCCCCCCCCCCCTCGACTCCAAGCAGGTCGTCCACCTCGTCCATCTAGTCACTCCCTCACTCCCCCCACCCCGTCCATCCTGTCCACTACGCCCTTTGAGCCTTCTTCGCACTGTCGAGGGCCGCTGGGGCAGGCGCAGGGGCCGTGGGTGTGGGTTCCGTGCCGGCGCGCAGGCGGATCCCGTACTTGGAGCTGACGTCATCCATGTGCGACCAGCCCCACCCCTCCACCTTGCCGTCGACCACCACGACCGGCGTCAGTTCCTTGTCCAGGACCTCCGGATCCTCCCAGAACTTCCGGTTCTCGGCATCGAACATGTAGATGTCGAACTCACGCCCCTGCACGAAGTACCTGTTGTGACGGTACACGTTCTGGATGGTATCGAGCTTCGGCTGCACTCCGTCGGCCATGATCTTGATCGCCGAATCCCTCGAGATGCCGACGTCGAGCTCACGGATCCGCTTGTCCTGGCACGCCGTCAGGGCAAACGCGGCGAGCGCAGTGGCGCACAGCAGGCAGGCACGACGGGGAGAATGAGAAGTCATGTGGGGGGCGGAACGCGGTGGACGCGACCAGAACGGCCGCGGGCTCAAATATATCCCAGCCGGCTCCGGTACCCCACGGTGGGCGGTGGGTTCGGGGGTACTGCGGGCGGGCAGGCGGGCGGACGGGCAGTGAACCCTGACCACTCGGGTCAGTCGAGCGTGTGCGCCTGCGGCTCGAGTCTAAAGACTCTCGCGAATGCCTCTGCAACGAGGCGCTTGGTTTCTGGGATCGTCGCCCCGGGCGCCCCGAGCGTTGCCTCGCGCTGGATCGACGTCATGGTCACGTCGGCGATGCCGCAGGGGACCATCACATCGAAGTACGAGAGGTCGGTCGTCACATTCAGGGCGAATCCGTGCCATGTGACCCAGTCGCGGGCATGCACACCTATCGAGGCCAACTTTCGACGGGACGCGACCGGGGTCGGTTCCGGGATTGGGGCTTGGGGGTTCGGGATTCGGGGACTGGTGGTTTCGACCCAGACGCCCGTGTAGCCGGGTTGGCGCACGCCCTCGATGCCAAAGGTGCGCAGCGCCACGATCAACGCCTCCTCGACCTGGCGGAGGTACCAGTGCAGGTCCTGCTTGTGCCGCTTGAGGTCGATGATGGGGTAGCCGACGAGCTGCCCCGGTCCGTGATACGTCACGTCGCCGCCGCGCTCCACGTCGAACAGCTCGATCCCACGTGCTTCGAGTTGCTCCTTCGAGGCGACGAGGTTCACGAGCCTGGTCGACCGCCCAAGCGTGACGACGTGTGGATGCTCCACGAGGAGCAGCACATCCTCGGGGATCTTGCCGCTGATCCGCTCCTTCGCGACGTGCCGCTGCAGCTCGAGGGCGTCGGCGTAGCGCATCGTGTCCAGGTCGACGACGTACAACGAGTTCAATGCATTCACCCTCACGAACGACACTGGGTCCCGGATCTGCGCTCGCGTTGTTCCCTTGTCCGGGATGACGGCAATTTTCGCCCGCCCGCCCGCCGCTATGCGTGCAGCAACTTCCCCATCGAATCCAGCACCGCCTCCGCGACTGCCTCGGAGAGCGTCGGATGCGCGTGGATCGCGAGGTCTATTTCCTCGACCGTAAACTCGTTTTCCCTGGCAACAACGATCTCGTGGATCAGTTCCGTGGCATGCGCACCGACGATGTGGGCGCCGAGAATCTCGCCGTACTTTGCGTCGCGAATGATCTTCACGAACCCTTCCGTCTCGCCTGACGTGCGCGCGCGACCGTTGGCGGAGAAGGGGAACTTCCCGACCTTGTAGTCGAGCTTCTTCTCCTTGCACGCCTGCTCGGTCAAGCCGATCGACGCGACCTCGGGATGGCAGTAGGTCGCGTTGGGGATGTTGCCGTAGTTGAGCGCGTGCGCGTGCTGGCCGCCGAGGCGGTCGGCGAGGATGTGGCCCTCGCGCTGGCCCTTGTGGGCGAGCATCGGGGCGCCGATCACGTCGCCGATGGCGAACACGCCCTTGGCCGTGGTCTCGTACGTGACGGGATCGGCCTTGATGAAGCCGCGCTCCGTGAGCTGGACGCCGACCTCCTTGAGGCCAAGGTCTTCCACATTCGGCGAGCGCCCTGCGGCCACGAGCACCTTCTCGACCTCGAGATCGGTCTTCGTGCCGCCGACGTCGACGCTGAACTTCACGGAATCCTTCCCGGCCTTCACGTTCGACAGCTTGGCGTTCGTCACGACGTTGATCTTCCGCTTCTTGAACGAGCGCGCCACTTCGGCCGACGAGTCGGCGTCCTCGAGGGGGAGGATGTTCGGCAGCACCTCGATCACGTGGACCTCGGAGCCGAACGCATTGAACACATCGGCGAACTCACACCCGACGGCACCGGCACCGATGACCGCGACCGACTTCGGTGCCTTTTCGAGGATCAGCGCTTCGTCGGACGAGATGATCGTCGACTTGTTGAGCTCGAGGCCCACTTGCGGGAGCCCACGGACCCTCGAACCCGTGGCAATGACGATCCCCTTCTTCGCCTCGTGGGTTTCTTCCTTGCCAGACGCGTCCTTCACCGAGACGGCCACACCAGCTTTGCCCTTCACCAGGCGCCCCGTGCCCTTGATCCAGGTGACCTTGTTCTTCTTGAAGAGGAACTCGACGCCCTTGGAGTTCTGCGCACTGACGGCACGCGAGCGCTTCATCGCCACGCCGTATTCGAACTTCACCTCGCCCACGGTGACGCCGAACTCGGCGGCGTGCCGGACCTTGTTGGCCAGCGAGGCAGACTCCAGGAGGGCCTTGGCTGGAATGCAGCCCCAGAGGACGCAGGTGCCGCCGAGTCCTTCACGTTCGATGACCGCGGTGGAGAGTCCGAGCTGCCCGCAGCGAAGGGCGCCTACATAACCGGCGGGGCCGCCGCCGACAAAGATCACGTCGTACTGAGCCATCGGTTTTTCGAGTGATTTCGGGGTGAGACGAGCGACCGAAATCTAGCCTCGGGGGGCGGGGCTCACGACACTGGGTCCCGGTTCGCGGCTCGCTATCGCTCACCGGACCGGGATGACGGCGGAAGGGACGGACGGGATGACAGGCAGGTCGTCATCCCGGACAAGCGCGCCGCAGGCGCAGCGCTGATCCGGGACCCAGCGTCGTCGCCTGCGTCAGGGCTATCGGGGCCCCGCCCCGACCCGAACCCGGCGCTGCGCGGTCCGCACGCCGTCGGAGACGATCAGGTCCACCTCCTGGGCAAACGAGGCGATCTCGGCGTCCCCGCCCTTCGCGAAGGAGAGAATTTCGCCAGTCCTGGCGTCGCGGACCATCACGCCCGCGATCTCGCGATCGGCCCACTGCACGCGAACGCTGCGTGCGCCGCTCCGTCGGGCTGCGGGCATGCTCGCGTCGAGGTTCGCGTTGGTCGCACGTCGCTCCACGCTCTTCCCCTGTGCCGCGAATCGCAGGCGAGCGAGGGACTTGCCGCCGAGGAGGTCGAGAGGCACGACGAAAGCGAAGTGCTGCAGCGTCGCGTCCGTGACGTCGGCCACGCGCTCACCCTCGAAGGAGAAGTCGAACAGGGATTCGCCGAGGGGGCCAAAGGCCTGGAGACGGTTGCTCCCGGCGCGCTGCGGGAGCGCGGGTGGGGCGGTGACTTCGTATGCTGGCTCGAGGGTCAGCTGGCCATTCGTAATGCGTCCCCACACGAGGAGTCCGCGACGCGAGGTGTTGTTCGCCAGCGAGCGCGCCGCCGCGACGTATGGGTTGGCGATGCGATGGTTCATCACCGCGACGTACGTGTAGTCCGAGATCCAGTTGATGTTGCAGTAGCCCATGAGGTCCGACGTCGTCGGGGCCTTGAGCGACGACATCGCGACATCGTAGCCGTAGACGCCGATCTGTCCGCCGGCGTACGGATACGACGGATCGGGGCCGCCAGCGCCGCCGCACGGCGCATGGAAGCGGCCGAAGTTGTGCCCGAGTTCATGGGCGACGACCTCCGAGGCGGAGGGGAGTTGGTCCCAGGAGAGCGTGGAGCGCCCTGGCACGTAGCCCAGGCCGGCGATGCCTGACGAGTAGGTGACCTTCGCGATGCCGGCGTAGTAGCGGGTGCTGCCATCCGCGGTGCGGAGGGCGTTGAGCTCACTCAGGACCTGGGACCACGCGCCGTTGCCGTTGCTGCTCTGCAGCACGCCAGCATTCGTCGTGTAGGGCGCCCGGACGTCGACGTCGACGGCGCCGATGGGGAAGAGCTTCGTGGTCCACGCCAGGTACGACCCGACGTTGCCGGCCGTGACGCCGCCGGTGAGGCCGTTCACGCTCTGCGTCACCGGAACGAAGCGGATGTCGAAGGAGGGCAGGGTGCGCACGTCCATCGTGAGGGGCGTGCCCGACGTGGGGTAGCTGTTGTCACCTTCTGCGGATTCGATGATTGCGTCGGTCGGGTCGACATCGGCAATGATGCGCAGCCCGGGGACCATCAACCCGGAGGAAATCGTCGTGTTCCACGACGCCGTGAGCGAGCCTTGCGAGACCGAGGTCGGGGCGGAGGCCGTGGGGGCCGGGATCGTCACGGTGGTGGTGAGCGTCGCGCCATTGTAGAAGCGGACCCGCACGGCTGGCGTGACCGTGTTCGCTGCAGACGCCTTCGCGAAGATGCGAAGGAGGCCGCTCTTGCCGGCCACGAGAGGGACGGTACCGGTGTAGGCCTGCACGACCTGCTGCACATGCATCCCGTCGATCGTGAGGTTGAGTGGCGGCGGGGGCGGGGGCGGCCCCGCCGTCTGCGCATACGTGAGCGCGAGGTTGGACGTGCCGCCGGCGCTCACGGCGACCGACAGGGAGGCCGGCGCGGCCCCATAGGTCGACGGGCCGTTCGTCACCGGGGATGCTGTCGCGGTGTAGGTGCCGGCCAGCAGGCCGTTGATCGCCTGCGTCGCGGTGAGCGTGGTGCTGTAGCCGCCCGGCCCGGTCACGCGCACGTCGCCGGCCATGCCCGCGGGAAGGCCACTGACGGTCACCTGCAGCGTACCGCTTGCCAGCGCGTACGAGACAGCCGCCTGGAT
>JACMLI010000064.1 GCA_014379705.1 Gemmatimonadaceae bacterium | reverse complement strand
CGACAGCGCCTTCACCTGCGTGCGCTTGCCGTCGCGGATGATCCAGGAGAGCGTCGTGTAATAATCGAGGACGCCCTCGAGCGAATACACGATCTGGTAGTTGAGCGGCGGCTCGGGGTGCTGCGGAAGCCCGCCGACGAAGATGCGGACCGCATCGACGGTGTCCATCTGCTCGATGCCGTGCTGCGCGAGGATGTTCACCATGCCCGGCGCGACGCCGCAGTCGGGAATCACGGAGATGCCCGCCGCCTTCGCGCGCGCGTCGAGCTTCTTCTGCTCGAAGACGATGTCGGTATTCCCACCCAAATCGGAAAAGTGGCACGTCCCCTCGATAGCCCACTCGGCGAGGTCGCGATTGAAGTAATACGGCGCGGCACTCATCGCCGCGTCGCACGCGTTCATGTGCGCCAGCGTCGCCGCCTTGTCGCGCACGTCGAGCTGCACGGGCGTGAGCCGCTTGCCGAGGTAGGGAGCCAGGAAGGCGGGAAGCTTGCCGATGTGGAGGTCGGCAATCCGCACCTCCTCGACGTCGTCATTCTGCAAGAGATCAAAGGCGCAGGCCGAGCCTTGGAGGCCGGCGCCGAGGACGAGCATTTTCATGTGCGTGGGGCGGGTGGGAGGACGGAAGGTAACGTGGTTCGTGATTCGTGATGCGGCGGGATTCGAGCCCGATTCACGCCGAATCACGAATCCCGAATCCCGAATCACCGCACTATGACCGTCCCCAGCAACGACACATCCGGATCGAACACGATTCTCGAAGGCGAGCCGTCCAGCGGCACCGGCAGGTGCATCGTCGATACGCGGCCGGCCGGGACGGTGAAGCGCACCCGCCGGGTCGTGCCCCGGACGTCGGTGACGTCGGCGGACATGTTCAGGCGGTAGGGTTCGCCAGCGTCCTGGGTGACCGTCAGGATGACCGAGCGCTGGCGGGCATCCCAGAGCCACGAGATGCTGGGCTTCGCGACTCCGGTGCGCGTCATCCACTGGTCGAAGAACCAGTCGAGCTTCGTGCCTGACGCGGCTTCCTGCTCTCGCTTGAAGTCCTCGGTCATGGCATTCCCGTGCTTGTACTTCGCGTAGTACGAGCGGACGCCACGGAAGAACGCGGAGTCGCCGACTTCGCGGCGGAGCATGTGCAGCACGAAGCCCGCCTTCTGGTAGACATTGCTGTTCAGCACGCGGCCAAGGTCATCGAGGCCTTCATCGATGATCGGCTTCTCGTTCGTGATCTTCGCGTTGAACACCGACTGCCGCATGTTCTGCATGTCGACGCGGAAGGCGCTGTCGCCGCGCGAGTGCTCGGTCCAGAGCGCGGCGAAGTAGGTCGCAAAGCCCTCGGAGAGCCACACGTGCGGCCATTCGCGCTCGGTCACCGCATCGCCGAACCACTGGTGCGCCGACTCGTGGGCAATGAGCCCCTCGCTCATGCTGCGATTGCGGTAGATCGCGTCGGAGTAGAAGATCGCCGAGGCGTTCTCCATGCCGCCGTAGCGCGTGGACGATTGCACGTGGGCGAGCTTCTCGTAAGGATAGGGGCCGACGAGGCGCGAATACAGGGCGACCATCTCCCCCGCCTTCGCAAACGGTCCCGGCATGTAGCCACGCACGTCCGGCGTGATCCACACCGACTGGTGCACGCACCCCGGAAGCTCGGCGAGGTTGCACGCCGTGTTGCCGAGGTCAAACACGCCGAAGCGGGCGACGCCGATCACCATCACCGACGTGTAGATGGGGCGCACGGTGCGATAGCGCGTCACCACGCCACCACCCCCCGCCGACTCGGGCGTCTCCTCGAGGCGCTCCCCATTGGCAATCACGCGGTAGGTCGCGGGGTGCCTGACGATCCACTCCACCGTCGCCTTGTCGCTCGGGTGGTCCACGACGGCAAGCCACTGCCGGGCGCGGTCGGGGAAGTTGTCGCCAAAGGCGGTCCAGCCACCGGCGCTGTCGGAGCGGATGATCAGTCCATCCGTCGGGATGCCGTGGTAGGTCACGGCGACGCGTAGCGAGTCCCGGTTCCCCGGCGGCAGGGTGACGACGACCTGGTTCCCCGGGCGCGTGAACGCGGCAGGAGCGCCGTTCACTTCCACCTCGTCGACCTGCATGGCGGCGACGAGGTCGAGCGCGAGCGACGTCGTGGCCGCGGTGCGACGCGCCACGGTCGTGGCGATGAAGCGCACGGT
Organism: Gemmatimonadaceae bacterium; assembly: GCA_014379705.1. Taxonomy (GTDB): domain Bacteria; phylum Gemmatimonadota; class Gemmatimonadetes; order Gemmatimonadales; family Gemmatimonadaceae; genus RBC101. The sequence continues at coordinate 9,378 of JACMLI010000064.1, read as the reverse complement.
GTCGCGCATGCGCTCCGGCAGGCTCACCGCGAACTCGTAGTGCAGCACGTCGATCCCGGGGCGGCGCGCCCCGGTGAGGCTCTGCGCCTGCGCGAAAGCGGGATGCGCCGCGGCAAGCAGCGTGGCCCCGAGGACGAGACGCCTTGTCAATTGAAGCCTTCCTTCACGAATCACGATTCCCGACTCCCGATTCACGACCTCAGAACTCTACTCGGGAGCCGGGGCCCCCTCGACCCCCCGCACGCGATTTCTTCCCTCGGCCTTGGCGCGGTAGAGCGCCTGGTCGGCGCCGGCCAGGAAGTCCTCGACCGTCTCCCACCCGGGTGCCGGAAAGGATGCCACCCCGATGCTCGCCGTGAGGTGCAGCGTGCCCGCCGATCCGCGGGAGAACGGATGCGCCTCGATGACCTCGCGCAAGCGCTCGGCGAATGCGGTGGCGCCCTCGGTGCCCGTCTCCGGGAGCGCGATGACAAACTCCTCGCCCCCGTACCGAGCCACGAAGTCGACCGCGCGAACCGCGTTCTGCAGGAGCCCGGCGACTTCCATCAGCACGTCGTCGCCGACGAGGTGCCCGTAGTTGTCGTTGACGCGCTTGAAGTGGTCGAGGTCGATGAGCAGCAGCGACACGGTGGATTCGTATCGCTTGACGCGTCCCATTTCGGCCGCGAGGCGGTCGGTGAGGGCGCGACGGTTCAGGACCTTGGTGAGTGGATCCGTGAGGGCCAGCTGTTCCAATCGACGATTGTCGGCGATGGTCATCTCGAGAACCTGGGCGCGCTGCACGGCAGCCACGGCGGCTTTCACGACCGTATCGGCGAATTCCACGTCGTCGCGAGCGAGCGGCGGCTCGTTGATGCTGCGGCGGAGGAAGAAGACGCCGGCCTGCGTGGGTTCGAGCGCGAACGGGAGCGCGATGATCGACTGGATGCTGACCTTGGTACCGTCCCTCTTCCAGCGTTCACGGACCTCGGCGTACAGGGGACTCGTGCGGACGTCCTCGACGAGCACGGGCCGCCCGGTCTCGAGGGCCGCGCGGATTTCGGGGTAGCGATCGAGTTCCAGTTCGAGCGTGCCCTCAACGGCCTGCTCGAATGCCGTTGCGACGACGCGCGGTCGCTCGCCCGCACGGGCAAGGATCACCGAGCAGTGCGTCAGGTCGAGCGCGCGAGCCACGCGACGCGCCAGCAGGTGGTAGATCTCGTCCGACGACAGGTCGTTCGTGACGTCGTGCAGGATGTCGACGAGCTTGCGGCGATTTTCTGCTTCCTCGCGCACCCGTTCGAGTTCCTTCTCGACGTTGTGCAGCGCGTCGTTTGCCGAGCGCAGGATCGTGCGCATGCGCAGCTGCGCCTGGATCCGGGCGAGCAGCTCCTTCACCCGGAAGGGCTTCTTGACGAAGTCGGCAGCGCCGAGTCCGAGCGTGCGCACCGCGGCCTCCTCGGGCGGGAGGCTCGAGACCATCAGGACCGGGATGTCGCGCCACCGTGGGTCGGACTTGATGCGTTCGAGGATCTGGTAGCCGTCGGCGTCGGGAAACATCACGTCGAGCAGCACGAGGTCCGGGGTGCGTTCCTCGAGGAGGGCGAGGACACGGCTCCCTTCCCTTGCCGACGCCACGTCGTAGCCGTGCTCCTTGAGCACCCACGACATCGTCTGGAGGATCGACGCGTCGTCGTCGGCAATGAGGATCCGAGCGTTAGCCATGGCCGAGCAGCTCCAGGAGCCCGTCCCACTCGATGTTGCCGCCGCTCAGGACGCAGACCGTGTTCTTCGTCAGCGCGACGGCCCCCGTCTGCAGGGCGGCGAAAGTGATCGCCCCACTCGGCTCAGCGACAAGCTTGGTCCGATCGATGAGGAAGCGCACCGCCTCACGGATGGCCCCGTCGTCCACGGTCACCACGTCGTCCATGTAGACCTGATGGTGAGCAAAGGGCAGCGAGCCAATGCGAACGGCCATAAGCCCATCGGCGATGCTGGAGGTGGACCCGAGGGTGACGGGTTCACCGGCCTCGCGGGCCTTGGTGAGCTTGGGCGCCCCTGACGGCTCGACGCCGACGACCCGTGTGGACGGGCTGAGGAGCTTGATCGCAGTAGCGACGCCGGAGCTGAGCCCACCCCCGCCGACGGGGACGAGCACCAGGTCCACTGTCGGAAAGTCCTCGACGATCTCCACGCCTGTCGTCCCTTGGCCCGCAATGATCCATGGATGGTCGTACGGGGGGACGAGCACATACCCGTGGGCTTCCATCAGTTCCATGGCCCGGTCCATCCGGTGCTTCGTATTGGTCCCGGCCAGTTCAATGGTCGCGCCGAGTCGCTCGGCGCCTCCCCGCTTGGCTGCAGTGACCGTCGTCGGCATCACAACGGTAGCCTTGACCCCGAACATCTGGGCGGCGAGGGCCACGGCCTGGGCGTGGTTCCCCGAAGACGGGGCGATGACCCCCCGGGCCCGTTCCGCCTCGGAGAGGCGGGCGAGGAAGGTGTAAGCGCCCCGGAACTTGAAAGCCCCACCTCGTTGCAGCATTTCCGGCTTGAGCAGGACCCGCCCCCCGTTCGCGCCGGGCAGCTCACACGGCAGGAGCGGAGTGCGAGTCGCCACCCCGCGCAGTGTTTCACAGGCAGCGCGGAGGTCGGGCTCGGAAATGAGGGACGAAGCGTTGGAGACCAGGGAAGTCATGAGTTTCGTTAATGAATCCAAGCTCATAGCACGACGTGGGATAGAACGTGGCGTGGTTAGTCCAATCTATCACTTCGATACCCTGACGCCCGTAGCCTTGCGGAATTCGCCTACAGGCGTACGATCTCTGGTGTTACACCCCCCCCCAAGAGGCCCGGGCCCCCTTCCGGGCTTCACCAACCCCATGGAGGTGCCCATGTCCTCTACCGCGTTAAGGCGTTGGGGAAGTGCGGTGGTCATGCTGTCCGGGCTGATGCTCGGCAGTCGAACCGCAGCTGCCCAGCAGGCCACCGTGACCGGTCGTGTCACGGCGCAAGAATCGACCGAACCACTCGGTGACGTGCGCGTCATCGTTGTCGGTACGACGGTGTTCGCGATCACAAATGCAGAAGGCAGGTACACGCTTCGCAATGTACCGCCCGGTACGCCTGAGATACGGGTGTTGCGGGTCGGCTACATGGAGCAGAAGAAGCGTGAGACGGTGACTGCAGGTCAATCGACGACCGTCGACTTCGTGCTGGCGCGCGCGGTCATTCAGCTTCAGGAAGTGGTGACCACGGCGACCGGTGAGTCGCGCAAGGTGGAATTGGGGAACACGGTCGCCACGATTGACGTGGCAAAGAAGCTCGATGACGCGCCGATCAAGAACATGGGCGACCTGCTCGTCGCGAAGGCGCCTGGTGTGCAGGTGCTTCCGGCGAACATGACGGGTGGCGGGAGTCGCGTGCGTATCCGCGGCACCAACTCGATCTCGCTGAGCAACGACCCGATCTACATCATCGACGGCGTCCGCATGACGTCCGGTGGGACGGCCGCGGGCGCTGGCATCGGCGTAGGCGGCACGACGCCGAGCCGTGTGAACGACATCAACCCTGAGGACATCGAGAACATCGAGGTCGTGAAGGGGCCGTCGGCCGCGACGCTGTACGGCACCGACGCCGCGAACGGCGTCATCGTGATCACGACGCGCAAGGGACGCGCGGGGCGTCCGGTGTGGTCGGTGTACGGCGATTACGGGATGATCTCCGACCGCAATACGTACCCGACGATGCACGCGATCCTCGGCAAGACGCCGGGCGCGACGGCGCAACGCAAGTGCCTCCTCAAGGAGGTGGCGCTCAACCAGTGCGTGGTGGACAGCACGACGTCGCTCAACGTGTTCGAGGCCGATGACCTGACCCCGATCGCCGACGGCTCGCGCGGCCAGCTCGGCGGCCAGATCTCCGGCGGTACCGAGTTGTTCCGCTTCTTCGTGGGTGGCGACTATGAGAGCGAGACCGGGCCGTTCCAGATCCCGGAGTTCGATCGCGCGCGCTTCGCGGCCGCCAAGACCGACCTCCGGAGTGAGTGGGAGCGCCCGAACAAGCTCACGAAGGGCTCGTACCGCGCCAACCTGAACATCGCGCCGCTGTCCACGGTGGACGTGTCGGTGCAGGCCGGTTTCACCAACCTCGCCCAGCGGCTCCCGCAGGTCGACAACAACGTGAACAGCTTCTGGTACAACGGCACGGTGGGTCCCGGCTTCCGCGGCCCCGGCCCCGGGTACACGGGCACGGGATCGTTAGGCCAGTCGCTCCAGGGCTACGCGGGTTATACCCCGGGTGACATCTACCAGTTTACCACGACCCAGGGCGTCCAGCGCTTCATCGGGAGCACCAACGCCAACTGGCGCCCGACGTCGTGGCTGCAGAACCGCATGGACTTCGGGGTGGACCTGACCAATCGCGTGGATAACGCCCTCTGTCGCTTTGCGGAATGCTCGGACTTCAGTACGAACCGGCTTGGGTTCGCGACCGCCGTCCGCGCGAACCTTCGCAACATCACCGCGAACCTTGGCAGCACCGCCAGCTGGTCGCCGATGGCGTGGCTCAACCTGAAGACGACGCTCGGCACGCAGTTCGTGAACTATCAGACCGACCAGAACACCGCGCAGGGCTCGACGCTCCCTCCGGGAGCGCAGACGCCCGAGGCGGGCGCGATTCCGCTCGTTCGTGCGGCCACCACCTTGCAAAAGACGCTCGGCATATTCATCGAGGAAGGCGTGGGCATCAACGATCGCCTGTTCCTCACGGCGGCCGTGCGCACCGACCAGAACAGCGCGTTCGGCACCAACTTCCAGCGCGTGTACTACCCCAAGGTCTCGGGGTCCTGGGTATTGTCTGAAGAGGGCTTCTTCCCGAAGCAGGGTTGGCTCGACCAGGTCCGGATCCGGGCGGCGATGGGTTCCTCGGGCGTCCAGCCCGGGCCTAACGACGCCGATCGCACCTTCTCCGTGACGACGACCAACGTCGCGGCCACCGAGGTCGGTGGACTTCGTTCGAACCAGCTTGGCAACTCGGACCTCAAGCCCGAACGCTCGACGGAGTTCGAGACCGGGTTCGACGCACGCCTCCTGAACGGTCGCATCAACTGGGAGGTGACGTATTACCGCAAGCAGACCGAGGACGCGCTGATCGCCATGCCCATCGCGCCTTCGTCCGGCGCGGCGGTGATTTCGCAGCTGACGAACCTTGGCGCGGTGAAGAACTGGGGATACGAGAACCTGCTCACCGCGCAGCTCTTCGACCGTCGCAACATCTCCTGGGACATCACGTTCAACGCGTCGCACAACAGCAACGAGCTCATCACGCTGGGCAAGGACGCCACGGGCAAGGCGATCCCGACGATCGGGACGGGCAATACCCGCCAGGCGGAGGGCTACCCTCTCAACAGCGTCTGGACGCGTCGCTACTCGTACGCCGACGCCAATGGCGACAAGATCATTGTCCCCGCCGAGGTGAAGGTCGACACGGGCTTCGCGTATCTGGGCTACCAGCAGCCCCGGATCGAACTCTCGATCGTGAACGGTATCGACCTGTTCAATCGTCGCCTCCGCATCACGTCGCTGATCGACCACAAGAGCGGCTACTACGTCCTCAACAACGAGCAGTCGTTCCTGTGCCAGCAGAGCACGTCGTGCCCGGCCACCTCGACGCTCAACCCGTCGCTCTTCCTGCAGGCTCGCACCATTGCCCTGCGCGACGGCACGAACGTCAATGGCACGATCTTCACGACAGGGCATGGTTTCTACGAGAAGCCGGACTTCTGGCGCCTCCGCGAAATCGCGATGGCCTACACGTTCTCCGAAGGCATGGCGCAGCGCTGGTTCAAGGTGCGCGGCGCGAGCGTCAACGTCGCCGCGCGTAACCTGAAGCTCTGGACCGACTGGACGGGCGTTGACCCGGAACAGAACTACAGCCAGGGCGACACACAGAACACGCTCCTCACGGCCGGCCCGCCGATGTACGTGACCGCGCGCTTCAACTTCCGCTTCTAACCCGAACCGACACTCATATGAAGAACATGATTTGCCGGGCTCGGAGGATGACGTGGGCCATTGCCCTGGCCGCCGTCGCCCCGCTTGGTGCCTGTGACGGCCTCCGCGAAGACCTGCTGAGAGCCGATGATCCGGATATCATCTCCCCGGACGCCGTGAAGTCGGCCGCTGGCGCAGATGCCGTGCGCGTCGGCGCCCTGAGTCGCCTGCGCGACCTGGGCCCCGGTGGCGGCGGCAGCAACGGCACCGTCTGGACCCAGGGCGGCCTGCTCGTCGATGAATGGAAGTCATCGAACACCTTCTTCCAGCACAACGAGACCGACGAGCGCAAGGTGCAGGACAACAACAGCGTCGTGCTCGCGATGCTCCGTGACGCCTATCGCGTGCGCACGTCGGCACGCGAGGCGATCAACGCGCTGACCGAGTTCAAGCCGGCGCCGGCCGCCAACATCGGGCAGATGTACTTCGCGATGGCGTTCGCCGAGATGTCGCTTGCCGAGAACTTCTGCAACGGCATTCCGCTCGGTGACGCGTCCACGGGCGCGATCGAATACGGGCCGCCGCTCAGCAACACCGCGGTGTTCACGCTCGCGCTTGCACACGCCGATAGCGGCCTGGCGCTGTCTACGGCGACCGACGCGGCGTCGGTGGCGATCGCCAACCAGCTTCGCATACTCAAGGGTCGGCTCCTGATCGACCTTGGCCGCTTCAGCGACGTGACCGCCGTGGTTTCGGCTGTCCCGACGAACTTCATCTTCAACGCCACGTTTGCCCTCACCTCGGGCGACAACGCGGTGTGGAGCATCAACACCAACCAGAAGCGGTTCGTGGTGGGAGATAGCGTCGACCAGGTGGGCCGGATCTTCAACGCGCTTCCCTTCGCTTCGGCGAAGGACCCGCGCGTCCCTGTCGTGGGCACGTCCACCGGCACGTCGCCGGCGGGCCGTGGATTCGACAACTTCACGAACCAGGTCACGCAGAGCGTCTTCGGCCGATCCGACTTGATTCCGTACGTCTCCGGCGTCGATGCGCGGTTGCAGCAGGCGGAAGTGGCGCTGCGCGCCGACGACTTTGCCGGCATGATGACGATCCTGAACGCCCTGCGCGCTGCGCCGCAGAGCCTCGGGACCGTGACCACGCCGGCAATGGCGGCGCTCCCCGTGCCCACCACCAAGGATGCGGCGATCGACCTGTACTTCCGCGAGAAGGCGTTCTGGACGTTCAGCCGCGGCCAGCGGTTGCCCGACCTGCGCCGGCTCGTGCGTCAGTACTCGCGCACTGCCGCAAACGTCTTCCCGACGGGCACGTTCTTCAAGACCAACACGCCCTATGGGCCCGACGTGAACTTCCCGATGATTCGCGAGGAACTCGCCAACCCCGCGTTCACGGGCTGCACGGACCGTAACCCGTAAAGTTCGCTTCAGCTTGAGTGAAGCCCCCCGCGTCGCAGTCGACGCGGGGGGCTTCTTCATTTCCAGAGCGGAAGCACGAGAAGCACACGACGCGTCGCCCCGGCGATTACAAGTTGTCCAACCGACCCTGGATGAACCGTCGCCCCGGCTCCGCTGTTGTGAGCGCGAGCGCGCGCTCGTACGCCGCACGCGCGTCGTCGATCCGTCCCAGTCGTCGCAACAGCTCCGCGCGCGCCGAATGTGCAAGCTGGTAGTCCTGCAGCACCCCTTGCGCGAGGATGGCATCGATGTGCGCCAGCCCCACCTCCGGGCCCGATGCCATCGCCCGCGCCACGCCGCGGTTCAGGTCGACCACCGGCGTCGGCGTCATCCGGATGAGGATGTTGTAGAGCGCGACGATCTGTTCCCAGTCGGTCTCCTCCGCCGACCTCGCCTCGGCGTGCACCGCCGCGATCGTCGCCTGCAGCACAAACGATCCGATGCGACCCTGCCCAAGCGCCCGCTGGACGTGCCCGAGCCCCTCGGCGATCTGTTCACGATCCCAGAGCGATCGATCCTGGTCCGCCAACAGCACCACATCCCCGCCGGGGCCGGTGCGTGACGCGCGCCGAGCGTCGTGCAGGAGCATCAAGGCCAGCAGGCCGCGCACTTCAGCGTCGTCAAGCAGTTCCAGGAGAAGGCGTCCCAGGCGAATCGCCTCCTTCGACAGGTCACTCCGCGTCAGCTCGGTCCCGAATGTCGCCGCGTACGCCTCGTTGAATACGAGGTAGATGACGTGCAGCACGGCGTTGAGCCGTTCGGGAAGCTCTGCTCGTACGGGGACGGTGTAGGGGATGCGAGCGTCGCGGATCTTGTTCTTCGCCCGGACGATGCGCTGCGCAAGCGTCGGCACCGGGAGGAGGTACGCGTGCGCGATCTCCTCCGTCGTGAGGCCACACACGGTGCGAAGGGTCAGCGCCACCTGCGCGTCGGGCGCCAACGCCGGGTGACAGCAGGTGAAGATGAGCCGAAGGCGATCGTCCTCGACGGCTTCGTCGTCAACGTCCGCCGGCAATTCCGGTCGATCGAGCTCACGCGCAACCTCGGCCAGTTTCGCGTTCCAGGTCGCGCGCCGCCTCAGGTGGTCGATCGCCCGGAACCTCCCCGCCGAGACGAGCCACGCCCGCGGGCTCTCGGGTATGCCTTCTGCCGGCCACCTCTCGAAGGCCGCGACAAACGCGTCGTGCAGCGCTTCTTCGGCGAGATCGAAGTCTCGCAACAACCGAATGAGCGTGGCCAGGACCCTGCGCGACTCGGACCGATAGATAGCGTCGATACGGTCGCGCATGTCACCGTGCAAGGGGACCTGGTCAGTCACCAGGCGTCAGGCGCCGGCGCTGAAGTCGATGACGGGACGCACCTCCACAGAGCCCATCCTGGCGCCCGGGATGCGAGACGCGATCTGGATCGCCTCGTTCAAGTCACGGGCCTCCACGAGATAGTAGCCGCCAAGCTGCTCCTTGGTCTCGGCGAACGGCCCGTCGGTCGTCTGCACCTTGCCACCGCGGACACGCACCGTCGTCGCAGACTGGGTGGGCTGCAGTGCCTCACCACCAACGTACTGTCCGGCTGCCTTGATGTCGTTGGTGAAGGCGAAGTATTCGCTCATCATCTTGTCCATGTCCTCCTTGGAGATGGACCCGTACGCCGCTTCGTTTTCGTAGATCAGGCACAAGTACTTCATTCTTTGGCTCCGGTTGGGGTTCGGCAACTAGCCGAATGGGCGTCGGCTAAATCGACAGTCGTGCTTCAGATGGCAGATGGCAGGAAAGGCGCCTGGCATTCCGGGATGGGAAACGACGCGGGGCTCCGGCCTTCGCCGGAGCGACGAGCCCTCTGTCATCGCCCCCCGCGTCGTACCCAGTCGTCGCCCCGGCGAAGGCCGGGGCCCCGTGTCGTTACCCCCAAGATGCGATGATGGTAGATGATGGTAT
>JACMLI010000493.1 GCA_014379705.1 Gemmatimonadaceae bacterium | reverse complement strand
GTGATCGTGGAACCGCTTGTTCCGTGGATCTGGGCGGGCGGCCTGATCATCTGCCTCGGCGCGCTGATCTCGATCGGCACGTTCTCGCGTCGTGCTCCCGCACCGGCGGCCGCGAGCGAACGCGTCGGTGAGCGTGAGCAGCCGACGCCAGCGCCCCCCGTCGCGATCGCGTGAGGCACGCATGAACTGGCGTCGAGCATCCATCGCCGGGGCGGCGGCCCTCCCGATCATCGCGCTCCTCGCGTACGGCACCACGCGCGATCCCAAGGCGATCGCGTCGCCATTGCCTGGGCGCACGGCGCCTGACTTTGCGCTCTCCGTGATCGCGCAGGGCGAGGCCGCGCAACAGCGTGTGGAGGGCGACACGATCACGCTGTCGCAGTTCGCCGGGCAGGTGGTCGTGCTCAACTTCTGGGCCTCGTGGTGCCTCGCGTGCCGCGACGAGCACCGCGCGCTGTCGGATGTTGCCGAGGCCTATGTCGATCGCGGCGTGAAGTTCTTCGGGGTGCTGTATGACGATGCGCCGCAGAATGGCAGGCGCTGGATCGAGGAGATGGGCGGGCAGTCGTACCCATCCGTGGACGATCCTCGCAAGCGCACGGCGATCGACTACGGCCTCTACGGCGTTCCCGAGACCTTCTTCATCGGCAAGGACGGGCGCGTGGCGTACAAGCACATCGGTCCGGTGACCGATGCGTTGTTGGTCTTCAAGCTCGACTCGTTGCTCGCGGCGCCCCCCTCGAAGACACCGGCGAGCCCGTGACAAGCCTACTCGGTGCGCTGTGGCTGGCACTCGCACTGCAACAGCCAGCGCCACAGGTCCCCACCATCGACGGATCGAAGACCGCCCGCGACTCTGCGCTGGACCGGACGGCAAGGGAGGTCTCGTCTGGGCTCCGTTGTCCCGTCTGCCAGGGACTCTCGATCCAGGACTCTCCCGCCGACCTCGCGGTGGAGATGAAGCACCTCGTGCGCGAGCAATTGGCGGCGGGAAAGACGCCTGACGAGGTGCGAGCATACTTCATCGGCAAGTACGGCGAGTGGGTGCTGCTTGCCCCGGAGCCGAGCGGGTTCAACCTGGTCGTGTACCTGCTGCCGATCGGGCTGGTCATCGGCGGCGCGGTCATCGTGTTCACGTTCGTGCGGCGGCATGGCGGCGCGCATCTCCCCACAGAGAGGTAAGGAGAATCCCCTACTTCGCACTTCGGAATGCAGTCATATGTTAGGCATCGCCGCGCGCACCGTGGTGAGCTGACTCGAGACTGCCGATGTGCGTGCGGGTGAGTACACCTGCTGGGAGGGGGAAATGCGCGTTCGATCGCTATGGTCCACCTACGGGACCCTGGTGCTTTTTGCCGTTCTGGCCGCGACGGCGTGCGTGGATGAGAAGATTGTGTATCGAGACGGACCGAACTTCGCCGCCCCCCCGGCCACTGCGGTCAACTTCGTCGGGTACGACGATACCACCACCAAGCTGACCGTCTGCGGCAATTGTCATGTGGGCCAGCAGGCCAAGTGGAAGGCGACGGCGCATGCCGGGGCCTGGCACACCCTCGACGCGAGCGGGCAGAAGGTGGGCGCGTGCGAGAAGTGCCACTCCGTGAACAACCTCGGCAATGCGGTCACGGACACCGCGGTCGGGCACCGCTCGACCAAGGACCCCCGCTATCGCGACGTGCAGTGCGAGAGCTGCCACGGCGCAGGCTTGCAGCACATCGGCCTTCCGCAGCGCGGCCAGATGCTCGCGACGATCCGTGCCGACACCGGCGCCGCCGTCACGAACGGGTGTGCCGAGTGCCACTCAGGGACGCATCATCCGTTCGTCGAGGAGTGGCGCAAGTCGCGCCATGCCACGTCGTACACGCGGGCCTACAACGGCACCACGGCGACGGCGCCGGAAGTGCCGGGAGGTCCACGCGCGGCCTGTCAGGGCTGTCACATCGGCCAGGCCGTACTGGCCAACTGGGGGGTCAACACCAACTACTCGAACAGGGACTTTGCCACGCAGGCCACGGGTGTCGGTGCGACGTGCGTCGTCTGCCACGACCCGCACGGCTCCGGCAACCCCGCGCAGCTGCGCTATCCGGTGGACTCGCGTGACCCGGACAACAACCTGTGCGTGAAGTGCCACAACCGACGCGGCAACCCGGACTTCTCCGGCTCACGCAACACGCCGCACGCGCCGCAAGGGCCGCTCCTGTTAGGCTCGGCGGGCTGGTGGCCCCCCGGGCTCGTCTTTGACGAGACGCTGGGTTCGCACAGTACGGATCGAAATCCCAAGCTCTGCGCGGGGTGTCACCTGGGAAAGTACAACGTCACGGACAAGGCGACGTCGAAGTTCGTCGTGACGGTCACCGGACACCGCTTCCTCGCGATCCCGTGCGTGGACGCCAACGGGCAGCCGACAGATTCGCAGACGTGCACCGAGACGCAGCGGTCGTTCAAGAGCTGCGCGGCATCGGGATGCCATTCCGAGGCGACGGCGCGCTCCGCCATCACCAATTCGACGCTCGACATCAAGGTGCTTTACACGGCGCTCGAGCAACAGATTGCCGCCGGGCGAGCGAACGGAAAGATCCCGGCCGGCGAGTTTGCGGCAGGCAAGGTGAGTACGGCTCGCGGCGCGACCTACAATGCGGAGTTGGCGAAGATGCCCGGCTCCGAAGTCCACAATCCCTTCCTGGTCAAGGCGCTGCTGCGCGCGAGCCTGGCCCAGGTGCAGAAAGACTATGGTGTGCCGTCGCCAATTCCGTTGAGCCGGCTCGCCCCTTACGACCAGCTCATCCTCAAGGCCGCGCCGGCGGTTGAAAACCGATAGGGGAATCGGCGTCGGCAGGCGGCGGGCGATCGGTTCACGATCGCCCGCCGTCTTCGCGCTCGTAACAATCGCCCTCGCGAGCGCCGCGCCGCTATTCGCGCAGCAATCCCAGATCCACGACACCGCCTCGGCGGACTCCATCCGGTTCGACCAGGCGCCGCTTCCGGGGGGCGCCGCCGCGATCTTCCGGTTCCTGTTCAGCGGAGTGCCGCAGTGGATCCAGATCGGTGGAGTCATCCTCGGGGCGATCGTGGCGATCGCGCTTGCCGTCTTCGCCTGGCGACATCGTGTGGCCATCCAGACCTGGCTCACCACGCGGTCGCGCGGGACACAGATGGCCCTTGGCGCGACCGTCGTCATGACGCTTGCCATTGTTGGGGCGACGGGGGCGTGGAGCTGGAACTACATGCAGCACGAGAACGACTTCTGCTCGAGCTGCCACGTCATGAAGAGCGCGTTCGGGCGCTTCGCGAAATCGGAGCACGACAAGCTCGAGTGCCACGCGTGTCACCAGCAATCGATCTTTGCGAGCAGCAAGGAACTCTACTACTGGGTGATGGACCGGCCCGACAAGATTCCCGCGCACGCGCCGGTGCCCAACCTGATCTGCAACGAGTGCCACGAGCAGGCCAACGCCGACTCCACGTGGAAGCGCGTGAGCACGACCGCCGGACATCAGGTGCACTTCCGCTCGGATTCGCTCAAGGATCGGGGGGTGCTCTGCATCGATTGCCACGCCCGAGAGGTTCACGCGTTCAAGGCGGTCGACGTGGGCTGCACGCAGAGCGGGTGCCACGACAAGATCGAGGTGCGCCTGGGGGCGATGGCGAACCAGACGGGGTTGCACTGCGTCACGTGCCACGAGTTCGGCCGCTCCGTCGAGGAACACGCCGCGATGGACTCGTCGCGCCAGGCGCTCGTGCCCGCGCGACAGCAGTGCTTCTCGTGCCATGAAATGCGCGAGAAGCTCGCCAAGCATGACCTCGACAAGGATCCGCACAAGGCGAACTGCGGGGCGTGCCACAACCCGCACGAACAGACCGTAGCCGCCAATGCCATCAAGTCCTGCGTCACGAGTGGATGCCACGCCAACGCCGATACCCTGACGGCGTTCCACCGTGGCCTCGGCACACACCGGTTGGACAAGTGCCAATCCTGTCACAAGCCCCACAGCTGGAAGGTGGAGTCGACGCAGTGCATCGACTGTCATCGCGACATCTACCAGGACCGCGTGCGTCCGCGCGCTCGCCCTGCCACTCGGGGGTCCGTGGGCGCCATGAACTCCCTGCCTGACGAGTCACCGCGCCGTGCGCGCGGGGGGCCGAGCGCGGATGCGGATGACCCGGGGTTCACCTCAGGGCACGCGAACCCGGTGCCGAGTCCACTGGCCTCGCAGGCTGCACGGGCCGACACGATCCCGTTCCAGCACGGACGCCACCGAAAGGTGGCCTGCATCGCCTGCCACGACGCCTCGAGGCAGCATGCGGCCATCACGGTGAACTCGCGCGCGGAATGCCAGGCCTGTCACCATGCCGCGGACGCGCGCGCTGGAGAATGTTCGGTGTGTCACGCCCCCGCCGAGCTGCCGCCCTCGTACGCGGTCCCCACGACCTTGCGAATCAGCAGGCGCGCCGAGCCGTTGCGGCGCGACCTCGACTTTTCGCATGCACGGCACGAGCGCACGGCCTGCACGACGTGTCACGTGCCCGGCTCCCCGCAGTCGCAACGCACGACCTGCGCGGACTGTCACACCGATCATCATCGGGCCGACGCTACGTGCAGCACCTGCCACGCCGACGCGCGCGCCTCGCACACGCGGGAGGCCCACCTCGGCTGCGCGACGTGTCACGTGACCCCGGCGATGGCCGCGCTTCCCGAGAGCCGCACGCTCTGCCTCACGTGTCATGCGGCCCAGGCACTGCACAAACCCGGGCAGGAGTGCGCCGCGTGCCATCGCACAGGGTGGGGTACTCGCACGGGGGCAACATGACGGGACGGTGGGTGGCGTGTGCCGCGCTCATCGCGCTCGCCTTCGCTCGTGCTGCCGCGGCACAGGACGTGAGGATCACGGGGGCGACGTGGGTGCAGTCGATCGACCTCCGGCCGCTCCGCCGGGACTCGGTGCTCGCGACGGCTGCACCTGGCACCGGCGAGGTGCGTCGCCTGGCCGACGGGCAGCGGGTCAGCTGCATCGAGGGCGC
>JACMLI010000492.1 GCA_014379705.1 Gemmatimonadaceae bacterium | reverse complement strand
CGCGCGCGGCCTCGATCACCCGCGCTGGCTCTACGTCCTCCCCAATGGTGACGTGCTGGTGGCGGAGACCAATGCGCCGAAGCGTCCCGACGACGCGCGAGGCATTCGTGGGTGGTTCTTCAGGCGCTATCAGAAAAAGGCTGGTGGAGCGGTGCCCTCGGCGGACCGCATCACGCTGCTCCGCGATGCCGATGGCGACGGTCTCGCCGAGGTTCGAACCACGTTCCTGGGCGCGCTGCATTCTCCCTTCGGGATGGCAGTCGTTGGCGACGTGCTCTACATCGCCAATACGGATGCGGTCGTGAAGGTCCCGTATGCCACGGGGGACACGATGGCGCGAGGGCTGCCCGTGAAGGTGGCAGACCTGCCGGGCGGCACGCGCAATCACCACTGGACCAAGAGCCTTGTGGCCTCGCCCGACGGACAACGACTGTACGTGGGCGTGGGCTCGAACAGCAACGCCGCCGAGAACGGCCTCGACGCCGAGGCCGGGCGTGCGGCGATCTGGGAGATCGACGTGGCGACCGGCATGCATCGCATCTTTGCCTCCGGGTTGCGCAACCCCGTGGGGATGGCATGGATCGGGGAGACGCTGTGGACCGTCGTGAACGAGCGCGACGAGTTGGGCCCCGACCTGGTGCCGGACTACCTCACCTCGGTGCAGCCTGGCGCGTTCTATGGGTGGCCGTACAGCTATTTCGGCACGCACGTGGACGAACGCGTGAAGCCACGTCGCCCGGACCTCGTCGCATCGGCGGTCGTGCCGGACTTCGCGTTAGGCCCGCACACCGCGTCGCTCGGCCTCGCCGCCTCGTCAGGCAGCGCCCTGGGTGCGCCCTTCCGCGAGGGCGTGTTCGTCGGCCAGCACGGGTCATGGAACCGGAAGCCCTTCAGTGGCTACCGCGTGATCTTCGTGCCATTCAGCCAGGGAAGGCCCACGGGAGAGCCCGTTGACGTGCTCACCGGCTTCATCACCGCCCGTGGGGATGCGTTCGGGCGGCCCGTCGGCGTGGCCATCGACCACCGCGGCCACCTGCTGGTGGCCGATGACGTCGGCAACGCGGTCTGGCGTGTATCCGCCGTCACAGCGTCGCGGTGATCCCGGCATTCCACCTGTGGGGCATGCGGCATGGGACTGCAGGGCGGGCACGAAGATCAGTCCCGTTGGCGATGCGGGGCCCTCGTCAGGCACGTACCCTCCCACATGCGTGGACGCGTTCGTCATCGCGGCCTCCGTCGCGCCGACGCTCCACGCCAAAGGGGAATCCCATGTTCACACGAGGGTCATATGTGGTCACATCGTAAGTTCACCGCCGTCGCATTGCTCGCGATCCCGCTCGTCGCCGTTTCGGCCGGCGCGCAGGACACGACGCGCACGCGCGACAGCCTCCGCATCCGCGACAGCCTGCAGCAGGATAGCCTGCGTCGCATGCGTCAGGACACTGCCGCCGCCCGCCGGGCCGCGGCTCGCGTCACCATGCAGGACACCGCGCGTCGCGTCACCTCCGAGCGGCGCATTCGCGTATCGAAGGAAGCAGGGGGCGAAGTCGATCTCTCGACGTCCCGCGCCGACTCGTTGCGGGCCGACTCCCTTCGGGCGGATTCCGTAGCCCGCGCGGATTCCGTAGCCCGCATCGACCGCATGCGCGCGGACTCGATCGCCGCGGTGGAGAAGGCGAGGGCCGACTCGCTCGCCGCCATCGAGAAGGTCCGCATGGACTCGATCGCGAACGTCGAGCGCATGCGTGCCGATTCGGTCGCGCGTGCCGATTCCCTCGCACGGGAAGAGCAGCTGCGTCGCCAGCGCGAACGCGACCGCTACCTCTTCAACGGCAGTGGATGGTACCTCGGCGTGTCCGGTGGGACCGCCATGCCGGGTGGGGACTTCAAGGACCTGGGCTATGACCAGGGCTTCAACGTGAACGTCCCGATCGGGTACCACGCTCGCAATCAGCTGTTAGGCGTCCGCATGGACCTCGGGTACAGCCAGTTCTCCGGACGTAACTTCACCGGGATCGGTACTGGTGGCACGAGCGTCACGCTCAGCAACTCGGACCCGAAGGTACTGTCGGCCGCGCTCAACCTGACCGCCCGCTTGCCGCTGGGCCGCAACTTCAACCTGTATGCGTTGGGCGGCGGTGGCTTGTACCACTTCCGTTCGTACGGCCCGGCCTCGGCCCTCAGTGGCTTCCTGGGCAACGACGTCCTTGACAACGATGACGAGGCGGTCGAGAGCACCAAGACCAAGTTCGGTTCGCAGGCCGGTGTCGGTGTCGACTTTGGCGTCGGCCCGATGTCCCTCTTCCTCGAGAGCCGCATGGTGAACGTCGTGGCCGACCGCGCTGGCGACAACACCAACTTCAACGACTTCTTCGGCGCGCGTGGGAAGAACGTCCGCTGGGTCCCGATCGTCCTCGGCATCAACTTCCGCTGAGTTCGACCTACCTGAAGGCGCGAAAAGGTCCCGGGCAATCGCCCGGGACCTTTTCACTTTGCGCCCATGTTCGGGAGGCTGGTTACGGTCGAGGCACCATCTTCCAGAACGCAATGCCGCTCGCCTGCTGGCCGACGTCCACGGTACCGACCTTTCGCTTTCCCACCAGGTCGAACACGTCGACCTTGCCCGGTGCCGCGCCCACGCCTTCCGAACTCACGAAGGCGTACTTCGAGTCGCTGCTCACGGCGACGCCATGGCCGATCGTCGTGCTCAGCTTGTCGCGGTACACGCTCTGCCCGGTCGTGAGGTCGACCATCTCGAAGCCGGCGCCCTTCTTGAGCGTGACGAGCAGGTACTTCCCGTCCGGCGTCACTGCGAGGTTGTAGGGGCCCCCGCCCGTCTGGAAGCGACGCGTGATCTTCCACGAGCTGGCGTCGACCTCGATCACCTGGTCGGTCTTGTTGCACGTCACGTACACGAGGGATCCCGTGCTTGCCGGCTGCGCCCATGTCGGGGAACACGTCGCGGTCATGGACGCGCCGTGCCCTTCGCTGTTGTCCACCTTCATCTCATGGCCCGCGTGCTCGGGCGTCTTCACCAGCCCTTCCTTGCCCTTCGCCAGCGAGAACATCCCCGAGACCTCGTAGGTGCGGGTGTCGAGCTCCACGAGCATGTCGTCCATCATGCACCCGGAGTAGTGCTTGGTGCCGGCGTGATTGATCCGGCTGCCATGCGGCATGGTGCACGTCGTCGTTTGGGCGACCTCGGTGTTCGTGGGCGTGTACACCACGGAGATGCTCGATGGCACCATCTCGCCGTGCAGGTTGAAGTTCGCCGAGAACGTGTAGAGGCCGTCGGGCGTGACGTCGATCGAGGCCGGGAAGAACCCCAGGTTGATCGAAGGGCCGACGAGGGTGTCGGGCCCGAGCTCGTACTTCCAGTACTTGCCGTCGGGCGTGCCGTGACCGGTGGTCATGAAGAGCCACCTCCCGTCCGGCGAGATCTGCAGGCCGTGCGGCCCTTCCATTTCCGTGGCCTGGTCACCGATCGGGATCGCCTTCTCCACCTTTGAGCCCTCAGGGCCGAACTTGATCCGATAGATCATGTCGGCGGACTCCGCGCCGACGTAGGCGTAGTAGTCGGCGGTCGGGCCCGCGGGCTCCGCGGGTGGCGCCGGCAGCTTTGAGCCCGCCTTGGCGATGGCGGGAGGCGTCGATCGTGTGCGCTGAGCCCCTCCCCGAGTGGGCGAAATCACGATCGCGCCGAGCGCGACGAGGGAGACGAGGGCGGAGGTCAAAAGGGGAGAGCACCGCATGCGCATGTCACCACGAAAACGGGTTCGCGACAGCCGGCAAGCAACGCCGGGGATCACCATCGTCGGTACCAAGGTAACTCGCGTGATATCCCTCGTCACGCAGTGCCCGCCCGCCTGCCCGCCCGCCCTCACTCCTTCTCTCGCACCCTCCCCTCGGCCACCACGCGCCACGTGCCCGCCGCCCGGGGGACCAGCTTGTAGGCCATTTCGAAGGCGAAGGGCTCCTGGCCCGACCCCTGCGACGCGGCATACAGTTCCGAACGGAAGTTCATGCGGAGGGTGTCCCCCCCTGCCTGGAAGATCTCGGTCGCGCGAATGATGTAGCCGCTGCGCGCCACGGGACAGAGCGGGGCGCGCTGCCCGGTGCTTCGCACCGGGTCGCAGCTGCCGTGGGTGAGCCCCCCGCGCTCGAGTCCCGCGCCTAACGCTGCGGGAAGTGTGTCCCCGCCGTCGAGCCCCGCGCCCTCGGGGAGGCGTCGCTGGTGCGACACGAGGAAGAGGTCGGGACTGACGTCGAAGGCCGCACGGATCGCGGCGTCGTACACCGCGACTTGCTGCTCCACCGAAAGCGTCGCGACAGGGAGACCGTTCGAGCGCGATGTGTCCGCCTGCGGCGCTGGGGCGCTGCAGGCGAGGCCGGCAACAGGAAGAAGCGCGAGGGCTTTCACGTGAACGCCGTCTTCACCACAAACCAGACGTTGGCCGGTCGCTCGGCGAGGCGGCGCATGTACCACGGGAACCAGTTCGCGCCATAGCTGACCAGGACATTCACCCCCACGCCACTCGCCGCGAGGTTGCGCTGCTCGCTCGAGCGGATGCCATAGAGCATGTGCACCTCGTAGCGATCCTTCCCCAGTTGAATGGAGCGGGCACGGCCCACGAGCCGGTTCACGATGTTCATGTCGTGCGTACCGAAGATCGGAAGCGCCTCTCCGCGGCTCGACGCGTCGAGCATGGCTTCACCCAGCGCCACGTACTGGGCGTCCGTGTCCCGCTTGGCGGCAAATGCCACCTGCGGTGGCTCGGCGTACGCGCCCTTCACGAGGCGGATCACCGGCTTGAGCGGCATGAGGCGCTCCACGTCCTTCGGCGTGCGGAACAGGTACGCCTGCAGCGCAAGCCCGGTGCGCGGGTACGTCGTCTTGATGTGCTCGTACAGTTCCAGCGTGCGATCGACGTACGAGGAATCCTCCATGTCGATCCAGATGAAGCTTCCACGCTCATGCGCCGCGGCGGCGATGGCCCCGACCTGCCGCACGCACTCCTTCACGCTGCTATCGAGGCCGAGCTGCGTGGGCTTGATCGAGAGGACCGTAGGAAGCGCGCGCGCGCTGATCTCGCCGAGCGCGCCGACATAGTGGTCACGGACTTCGTCGGTGTTGCGCTCGCCGGTGAGCGTCTCGCCGAGCCGCGTGATGATCGTCCCGATACCCCCTTGCGACAGCGTTCCTGCCGCGCCGAGCGCGTCCGACAGCGCCTCCCCTGGCATGAACTTCTTCACGGCCTGGCGCGCGAATCGGCGCTGGGTCATCTGCTGGGCGAGCCACTGGCTCTTGGACGCACGAAGGAGCGCGGCGCGGGCGAAGGACATGGGGACAGGCGGGAGGGGAAGTCGGCGCGGGAGCGACTGCTCGTGGAAAACCTAACCCGCCACCAACGCGGTGCCATCCGCCGTCCCCGCACCGGGCGTCACCCCTTCAACCTTCCGTGGACGAAGGCGCGCACCCGCTCCTCGAGCTGTCCGCTGCTTCCGCACGCCACGGGGTCGCCCAGCGGCCCGGAGTCCTGCGCGCCGGCCGCGAAGGCGATCCGCAGGCTCGTCTTGCCATTCGCCCCCGGCTTCACCATGCCAGCCAGCGCCATGTGTACCCGGTAGAAGTCGGCGTTGGGGCCCTTGTCGCGCACGCCGCAGTCGAGCAGCGAGGAGAGCCGCGTGCTCGCGAAACGGCGTGTGGCCTTGAGATCCAACTTGCCTACGTAACCCTTCGCCAGGTCGACGTCCGGCTGGACCCCGAGTTCGACAAACGCCTCCCGCAGCGCACTCATCACGCGCTCGGCGGACGCGTCGAATTCCGTGGCAACGCCGACCGTATCGAGACGGATCATCCCGCGAAACCCGGGGAGCATGACCGAGGGACGCGAATCCTGCGCACCGGCGAAGCGGGCAAGGCTCATCGCGGCCCCGGCGACGAGCAGCCACTGGGCCCGACGTTTCATCGCAGCTCTGCGATCTGGTCCTTGATGGCCTTCCGAAGTTCTCCCTCGAGCACTCCCGTGGTTGCACAGACAACGGCCTGGGTCGAGGTGCCGCTGTTGTCCTGGGCGCTGGCGACGAGGGCGATGCGCAGGCGCGTGGTGCCCTCGGTGCCGGGGTCGAGCATGAGCAGGAGGGGCATCTGGACGCGATGCGAGTCGGCGCGAGGCCCGGTCATGTTCGAGCCGCACTCGAGGTACCGGGAGAGTGCCCGCCCGCCGAGGTTGCGCGATCGCGTGAGCTTCGCGGCGCCGACCAGTCCGGCGGTCGAGTCGCTCACGTCAATGGCAATGCGGAGGTTGGTGAGCACCATTGACGCGGCGCGAAACACCTTCATCGGCGGGGCCGCCACGTCCTGGACCTCACCGATCGTGTCCATCACGATCTGCGCTCCAAAGGCCGGCAGCGCAATGCGCATGCGGGAGCGCGACTGGGACATCGCGGGGGTCGCGACGGCGCAGGTCGCGAGGCCCGCGATCACGAGTCGGGCGAAGGGGAGCATCGATCCTCCAGGAGCGGGTAGCGTCCCTGCATGATCCCCTGAGACGCGTCCCTTTCGCAAGGCGCGGCGCGCACTTGCCGCGCGCGTACCGGCCTAGTGGCGGACTTCGCCCATGAGCGCGAGCACGTTGTCCTCGGTGTCGCGGAGGAACACCATCCAGAGGTCGTGATCCGGCAGCTTCGCGATGAGGTGTGGCGCGTCCACGAACGTGGCCCCCCGCGCCTTCAAGGTATCGTAGGCCGCGTGTATGTCGCCCACCCGGTAGTAGAGGACAGAGCCCGGATGGTCGAACTCCGCGGACTCGGCGGTCGAGAGCATGAGGCGCACGCCACCGCAGTCGAAGAACGAGAGGGTGGGCCCGGCGTCAAAGAGGTGCCGCAATCCCAGGATGTCACGGTAGAAGGCGCAGGCCCGCGCCACATCTTTTGCGCGGATGGTGATCTGGCCAATCGGGCCGATCGAGAAGTCGGGTGCCATGGGATCTCCGGGCAGGCGGCCCTGACTCCAGGGCCGCGATTTGGTTAGCTATGCTAACGATCTTCGGCGGCAAGGCAAGTGGGGGGAATGGTGAATGGTGAATCGTGAACGCGACGGTCGAGCGGTGCGAGATGCTTGCCGGCAAGCCCGCCCGCCCCTCACGGCACCACGCTCCCGAAGTGCTTGTCGAACCAGTCCAGCCAGCGGCGGTGGACATCGCGTGACCGCACCGGATCGGTGGGGGAGTGCCCGGCGACGGGATAGGCGATGAACTGGACGGGCACGTCGTTGTCCTTGAGCGCGTGGTAGAGCTTGTACGACTGCGTGATCGTCACGCGCTGGTCGCGCACGTCGTGCAGGATGAGCGTGGGTGTGCGCACGCGGCTTGCGTAGGTGAGCGGGGACTGCTGCCGGAACCACGCCTCGCGGTTCCCCACGTACGGGGACGTGGTGATCGCGTGACGGATCTGCACGTTGAGGTCCGTGAGCGCGTACATGTCGAACAGGTCCATCGCGCCGGCGCCGACGATCGCGGCCTTCCAGTGGCGGTGGTGGCCGATGAGCCACGCGGTCACGTAGCCGCCGAAGGACCATCCGGAGACGCCGATGCGGGTCGTGTCCACGCCGCCCTGGCGCACCAGCGCCCGGATCCCGCTCATCACGTCGCGATCGATACCGGGGCCCGGGTCGGCGGCGATGGCCCGCTGGAATGCACTCCCGCGGTTGTCACTGCCGCGATAGTTCGGCTGGAAGACGATCCACCCGCGGGCGGCGAGCATGTGGACGCGCGAGGAGAAGCCCTCGTTCGACGCGGCCGTCGGTCCGCCGTGGATGTAGAGCACGAGCGGGTGGCGCTTCGCCGGGTCGAATCCCGGCGGATAGGTCACGACGCCGTCGGTCTGGAAGCCATCGGGGGTGCGCCACTCGAGCCCCACGGTGCGCGGGGCGGGCAGCGAGGCGAGGAACGCGTTGTGGTCGGTCAGGCGCACCGGGGCATCGGCGCCGGCAGGCCAGAGGTAGACCTCGTCGGGGCGCTCGCGTTCGGCGCCGAGGAAGGCAAAGCTGCCATCCGACGCGGCGCTGACGCCGGACGCCGTGACGAGGCTGCCTAACGCCACGCGGGACGCCGT
>JACMLI010000063.1 GCA_014379705.1 Gemmatimonadaceae bacterium | reverse complement strand
TGGCGAGGGCTCGGGCGGCGGCGCTCGCCGGACCGGGATGACGAGGGCACGGCTCGCGGCGCTCGTCGGACCGGCATCACGAGGTCAGGCGGTCAGCTTCGGGACGCCGACCAGGTAGGTCAGGGGCAGGGGGCCTTTCCCTTTCGCCTCGCCGATGTCCCAGGTGTAGCCGTCGCTGCCGGGGACCTCGGCGACCAGGGCGCGCAGTTCGGCCACCGTGTAGGTCCGCAGGCAAGAAACAAACCCATCCCAGAGCACGAGGAGTGGCAGGAGGGGCAACAGGTAGGTCAACGCGATGCTGCTCCATCGGAAAGGTCGCACGAACGGCATCGTGAGCAGCACAAGGAACGGTATGGGCAGGATCGCGAGGATCGCCGAGGCATCGCTGCGCGTGGCTTCGAAGACACCGATCGGGATGCGCGCTGCCACTGCGTCGGCGAGCACCTTGCGAGCGTCGGCCGGGGCGAAATGGTGGAAGGCGCTGAACATGGTGCGAAACCCCGCGAGTTCCGCCGGCACGGCGCGCGCGTCGACCGACTCGGGGTGATACGCCACGCGCCACCGAAGGGGCGGCTCGAGGGCGGCGGCCGCGCGGAGATTGGGGAAGCGGTCGGTCAATACGAGGTCGCCGGCCACGCCGTTGCGCTCGAGCCCCCTCGTCAGGCGCCGCCATGGACCGCCGCCCCCGGAGCAGAGGTCCGTGATGCGCGTGGCCCGGGAGCGGCGCATGGCATCGGCGAGGATCGGCGAGGCGGCGCCATAGGCATCGCCCAGCTCGATCATGAAGCGCAGGTAGTCCGTGGCGCCGTCGCGCAGGGCGACGGGCAGCCACGGTTGGTCTTCCCACTCGAAGAGGTGTCGCCTGGCCACGCGTTTGCGGGTCGGACGCGCTGGCACGTGAGCGAAGTTCGCCCGCGCGGCGCGCTGCAGGCTGAAAAATGCTTAATGTCGCGCTCGCTGGCTACCGCTTGATTGGAGCGGGCGGAAGGCGGCTCTTCTGGTCGGAGGCGGGGACAGCGGCGCGTTGCACCGGGCGTTCGGCCATCCCCGCGGCGCCGGAGCGACCGGGGGCAAAGACTTCGACGGAGAGGGAGAACGTGCGCGCTTCGTTGGGCAGGAGCGCGCCGACGCCCACCACCTGACGCGACACCTCCTCGCCCTTCTCGTTCCGGATCGCGATAACGACGGAATATTCCCACGCCTCGCCCGGGGGAGGATGTGGGACACTTCCCTCCACCCGGAGCGGCGTGAAGCTGGCTTGCGAGCGCGCGGTGGCCGCCGCCGTCGGATCGAAGCGGAGGTACTTCTTGCAGCCGGGGCACATCGCCGCACTTTCGAGGATCGTCGCCCGGCAGTGCGGGCAGGTACGCGTCGCCCCGGGAAGGGGCGCCGGACTCATAGGTCGGCGCCGTTCTCCCCGTTAGGCAGCGTGCGGTGATTGCCGTCCTGCCAGCCGAACTCCACGCGTCCACGCATGCGCGAGCCCGCCGCGACCGTGAACGTGCCGGCCTTGAGGTCCCCGTTCATGACGCCCGATTCCTGGAGCTCCACGCGCAAGGCATCAAGGATGTTGCCTTCGAGCTCACCGGCGATGACCACGGCGTTCGCCTTCACGCCGCCGGTCAGCTTGGCGCCCTGCTCGATCGTGAGGTTCCCCTCCACGTTGACGTCGCCCTTGAAGCGGCCGGCGATCCGAATGTGTCCCGTCCCATCGATCTTGCCCTCGATCGTGATGTCGGAACCGATCACCGATTCCTTGGCCTCGCGTGACGGGATGGGCCGGCGCGTCTCATAGCTCGGCGCGGCGTCCACCGGCGTGGGGTCATCGCGACGAACGATCGGGTCCGGGGTCAGCAGGGCCGAATCGCGTTTGGGAGCAACTTGTTCCTTCCAGAGTGCCATGGATGAGACTCCTGTTGTGGGCACCGACGGTTACTTCGGGAGTAACTGCGGCGCTGTCAGATGGGTCACCAAAATCCCACGTTCCCCCGGGCGAACTCGCGTCCGCACGTCGTGCCCTGCCTAACACAATGCTGGCGAGCCCAACGTAGCTCCTGTGCCGGGAGCACGCTGTCGCTCACCACTCCACATTGGGCGTGCGGGGCGCCTCGCGGTAGGGGCGACGTGCAGTCTCAGCCTTGCCAAGGGCTGTCCCCGCTCCGAGGTTGGCGCCGACCCCTGACCACACCGCGATGGCCCCCCGTCCGCAGCACCTCATCCGCGCGCTACCGCTTGTTGGCGCGCTCTCATTTGTTTCCCCCGTCGCGGCGCAGCGCCCCGCGGGCCCTGACTCCGCGGGCCGTGCGGCGTGGGACGTGACCCTCGCCCGAGGCAAGACGCGAGACATCGACTTCACGACCAGCGAGGGGACGTGGATGTCGGCTGACCTCTCCCCCGACGGGTCGTGGATCGTGTTCGATGTCCTGGGCCACATCTACCGCATGCCCGCGTCCGGGGGGGACGCGACGGTGCTCACGCAGAACACCGGCGTGGCGCTCAACTTCCAGCCGCGGATTTCCCCGGACGGCAGGACGATCGCCTTCATCACCGATCGCCGCGGGCAGTACAACCTGTGGACCATGAACGCCGACGGGTCCAACCCGAAGGCCGTCTTCTCGGACATGAACGCCACGGCGTTCGAGCCCGCCTGGACTCCCGACGGAAAGTTCATCGTGATCCGCAAGGGGGGGCGTGGCGGTGGAGGGGGCGAAGGGGGGCCGCCGAGCGGCGGACTCTGGATGTACCACAAGGATGGCGGCGCCGGAGTCCAACTCGTCGCAGCAGGCTCCGGCGGGACCAACGGTGCCCCGTCCTGGCCGTCGCTCAGTGGCGACGGGAAGTACCTCTACTACCATGTCACGATGCAGGGGGGAGAACGCGAACCCCTCGGCGGCTCCCTGCAAATTCGCCGCTTCTCGTTCAAGGACGGCGAGGTCCTCGACATCACCTCGGGCGAAACAGGCTCAGCCGCGGCCTCGCGGTTCTCGAGTGGTGGCGGCGGTGCACCGGACGTGTCTCCCGATGGACGATGGCTCGCCTTCGCGCGCCAGATCCCCGATGGCACCCTGCTGTTCAAGGGACACAAGTTCGGCCCACGGAGCGCGCTCTGGCTGCGCGACCTCAGGACGGGCGCCGAGCGCTTGCTGATGGACCCGATCGAGCCGATGGTGGCGAGTGGATCGAAGACCATGGGCCTCCTCCCGCGCTATCACTGGACGCCCGACGGCAAGTCGATCCTGATCACGCAGGGCGGCTAGCTTCGCCGCGTGGACGTGGCAACGCGCGAGGTGTCGACGATCCCATTCACCGCGCGCGTGCAGCGCACGCTGTCGCAGATGGCGCGCAATGAGTTCCGCATCACCGACGACCCGATCCAGGCGAAGTTCTTCCGCTGGCCGTC
>JACMLI010000491.1 GCA_014379705.1 Gemmatimonadaceae bacterium | reverse complement strand
CGCATCGCGCGCCTGCGCGAACGGGCCGATTCTCTTCGCCTTGCGCAACGCGCAGCCAATGATCCGGCGGCCGAACTGGCGGCGGACCTGCAGCGCCCGGAGCGCCGTCGCCGGCGTCGTGCCCCGATCGACGTGCCCCCCGTCGGTCGCGATTCGATCAGCGGGTCGTTCGACGTCGCCGGGGAGGCCAGGGGCCACGTGAAGGACCTCGACGTCAACGCGACAGTCAGCACGCCCGGGTTTGTCTGGGGCGGCAATGCGGTCGGCGCCGGTCGCCTGGTCACGCGCTGGGTGGGCATCGGCACGCCGAACGATACCGCGCATGCCCAGGGCGGATTCGCCGCGCTGCGGGCGGCTGGCTTCGAGTTCGACAGCACGCAGCTCAAGGCCGACTACCACCGCGGCGCCGGGACGGCGCAGGTGGTCATCTTCCCCGGTGACACGGCCGTGTATCGCCTCGAGGCCGCGTATCTCGTGCACGGCAACGAGGGCGAGGTGCACCTGAACGACATGCGGCTGCAGCTGGATTCGACGACGTGGCGCCTCGCGCACCCCGGCGCGGTGAGCTGGCGCGGGCAGGGACTCACGATCGACTCACTCGAACTGCTCGATGCCGGCGGCGCGCGCATCGCGATCAACGGCGAATTGCCGGACGTGGACCCCGGACGCCTCGAGGTGCACCTGGAGCGCGTGCGCATTGCGCCATGGCTCGCCATCCTGCAGAGCGACGTCCTGGTCGATGGACTCCTCGACGTGCGTGGCACGTGGGACGGGACGCGTCGCGACCCACGCATCGACGGGACGGTCGCCCTGCGGACGCCCACGTACAACGGTACCCCGTTCCCGGAGTTGCACACCACGCTCGCGTACGCGGCCCGCCAGATGCGTGTGGATGCGGCGATACGGCGAGACACCGGGCTCGAGCTCGCGACGATCACGGGCACCGTGCCGATCGACCTCACGCTCGGCGACAGCCTGGCCACGCGACTCCTCGAGTCGACCCCGCTCGCCCTCGTCATCGAGGGCGACAGCATTCCCCTCTCGCCCATCATGGAGTTCACCGATGCGGTGACGGAGCTGACGGGGCGGGCCTTTGGTCGCGTGGAAGTTGCGGGCACCTGGGGCAAGCCGGACCTGAGCGGCGGTCTCGGCCTCGACATTCCCCGGGTTCGCCTCACGTCTACGGGAGTACTGATGCAGCAGGTCGCGGCGGCCCTGCACATGTCAGGGGACACCATGGTCGTGGATTCCCTGCTGGGTCACAGCCGGGGCACGCTGCGAGGCAAGGGCAACGTCGTTTTCACTTCCCTCGCAAACCCGACCCTCGACCTGACGTTCGACGCCGCCGAGGTCCGCGTGCTCGATGACGAGCGTGGTGAGCTCCAGGCCACCGGGACCATCGCGGCCAAGGGCCCACTCGATACGCTTGCCGTCACCGGTTCCATGGCGATCACGCGCGGCGTCATCTACATCCCGGATCCCGAACAATTCGACGTGATCGCGACCGATGATCCGGCGATCTTCGCGGTGACCGACACGGCGACCGCGCAGGCGCTGGGTCTCGAGGTGCCGTCCCCGATCCTGCGCAACCTGCGCCTGGACGTGGACATCGACGTGCGGCGGGGGACGTTCGGCCGGTCGCCTGACGCGAACGTTGAGGTATACGGCAAGCTCGAGGTGCGCACCGAGCCGGGCGTCGATGCGTACCTCGTGACGGGCGCGCTCTTCACCGACCAGGGGACCTACACGTTCCTTGGCAAGCGCTTCGACGTGTCGCGCGGCTCGGTACGCTTCCTCGGCGGCGACGAGGAATTGAATCCGGCGCTGCAGATCCTCGCGCGCTATGAGGTGCGGCAGGCCGGGCGTGCGCCGCTCGACATCAGGGTCATCATTGGCGGAACCCTCGACCGTCCGACGGTGTCGCTCGAGAGCGACGCGCAGCCGCCGCTCTCGCAGTCGGACCTCATCGCATTCCTCGCGTTCGGCCGCTCGTCCTCGTCGCTGCTCGGGTCCTCCGGCTCGGGGCTCGAAGGGGGTGGCGCGGGCGGGTCCTCGCTGGCCGGCAACGTGCGCGCCCTCGCCACGAAGCAGCTTGCGAGCGTCGCGCTGGGGGTCCTCGTGGACGAGGCGAAGTCCGGCCTCGCGACCCGTACGGGCGCCGACGTCCTGCACATCACGCCCGCCGAGCTTCCCGCGGAACTGTCGTTAGGCACGTTCCAGACACTGCTCCGGGGCACCGAGCTCGAGATCGGCGAGTACCTCGACCGCCACACGTTCCTGATCGGTCGCATCCGGCCATCCCTGGCCGTGCCCGGCGCCTCGCTCGAACACCGATTGAATGAGCGGCTCAGCGTGCGCGGGACCGTGGAGACCCGGTACCAGTCGCAACCGCCGTCCCTCAGCGCAGGACTGGCGCCGCGGACGATTCAGCTGGTGGGCGCGCTGCTCACCTGGCGGATCGGCTGGTAAGGCCGTTCAGTCCTCGAGCTCGATCACGGCTTCGCCACCGGCCACGTGACGGATGGCGTCGATGAGGCGATCCGAGGGAATGCCCTTGGAGACAAACCCCCAGGCACCAAGTCCCATCGTGCGTGAGACGAGTTCACCTTGCGGATGGCCCGTGAAGACGATGACCCGCGACTGAGGCGTGCGCTGCACGAGCTCCGCGAGCAATTCCACGGCGTCCACGCCGCCGGGCAGGTCGATGTCCAGCAGGACGACATCGGGTTGGGCCTCTGCGACGGCATCCGCGGCATTCACGAAGGCATCGACCCGATAGAACCTGCCGAAGCCGGGCTCGAGCGCGAGCCGTCGTTCGAGGGCATCCACCAGCATGACGTTGTCGTCGATGCACATCACCGTGAAGAGCGACGGCGCTACCATGTCGGACACTTCATGTGCTGCAATATCCAGATGAATCACTGCAGCACGTCAGCCAGCATCGAAAACCGCGTGGGCTCGATCCAAACGACGTCCTCCGGTGAAGAGCGGGCGGTCGGCGTTCCCACTGCGATGACGCGAACGACGGCCGTGGCCGGCTCAAGACGGTGCTGGGACAACGTGTCATCGATCGTTTCTGCGTCGCAGATGACGTGTGAGGGGGGAGCGGCTCCGGCTCCGGGTTTCCATTCCTTCATGCCCCGTTGCGACAGCATAAGTCGCACCAGCGCGCGCTGGCGCGGGTCGCGAAGGCTCACGTGAACCAGCCGTGGCTGCCACGCCCGCTCGGGATCGCGATGTGCGGAGGGGTGGACCGGGAGGGTGAGCGAAAACGTCGCACCCGGCTCCGAGTTGGTCGAGACGGCCACGTCTCCACCGAAGCGCTGCATAAGCGCGCGGCAGGTCGAGAGCCCCAGCCCCGTCGCGTATTCCCGCGGTCGCGTCGTGAAGTAAGGCTCGAAACAGCGGCGCCGCGTTTCCGCGTCCATGCCGGCGCCATTGTCCGTCACCTCGACACAGACGATCCCCTCGACATAGGCCGATGTGATCGCCAGTGCGGGCGACTCTGTTCCCTCCATCGCTTTCCTCGCGTTCATCACGAGATTGACGACGACCTGCGCCAGCGTGCCCGGCGGCATCGCCACCGGGGGAAGGGAAGCAGCGAAGTCCGCGGTGACTTTCGTCTCCGGCGAGAGAGCATCCACGACGAGCGGCATGACCTCGGTCCACCACTCGGCGAGCCTCGTGATCTGGACTTCATCGCGCTGCTCGAACGGATCGGACGCGAGCAGCCGCAGGCCGCCGGCGAGTCTCTGCAGGTGGGCGACGCTCACGCGAATCCCGGCGAGGTCGGCGCGCGCGGTTTCCGGAAGGTCCTTCGACTCCGACAGCACATCCAGTCGTAACAGGACAGGCATGATCAGGTTGCGAAGGTCATGCCCGAGGCCGGCGGCCAGCGTGCCCAGCATTGCCATGCGCTGCAACCGCTGCAGGTGACGTTCCTGCTCTTCGCCGACGTCGTCGAAGCGGTCTTCCATTGCTGCTGGGAATCCCTCGGGGTCGAGATGAGAGCATGCCGGTCATTCGGATGCCGGGCCTGCTCGAGGTCGCTGCACCCCGCAGGCCATCTCCGCATTGCAGGCATGACCACAACATGAAACCGAACGACCGTGAATGGGTTGCTGGTCAGGTTACGGGGGCGACGCACGCGCGCCCATTCACCAGCAGGCCAAACTTGTACTACTCCCCGGGAGATGGGGTACAAAAAACCCGGCTTCCCCTGATAACCTGACGCCCTCCTGGGGGACGTGCAATGCAGGCTCACGGCCCCGTGAAGTCCCTGGGGTTCGCGCCTTGACTTGCCTGTCGCACCAGGAGAAATACGCACGCCCCGGCACCGCGTGGCCGTGCCAGGATCCGGACCCGGCGTGCGTCCGACTCCCTCCCTGCTTCCAATACGACATCAATGCACGACGAGTTGCCGCTCCACGTCAGTAATCGCGGCCACGAGGCGCTCGCCATCATCGCCGAGTCGATTCCGGACTTCCTGCTCATGTCGAGCGGCGATGGGGCACCGCTCTACCAGAATCGTGCATGGCGCACGTATGCCGGGCTCGCCGCCGCCGCCTCTTCGCCAAGGGTGTGGGAGGCCATCGCACATCCCGAGGATCTCGAACGCCTGCACGCCGCCTGGGCCGTGGCCGTGAAGGATCGCGTCACCTTCGAGATCGAGTATCGCTGTCGTCGGTTCGATGGCGCGTATCGATGGTTCCTCTGCCGCATGGTCCCGGTCCTCGACACGGACGGCACGGTCACCTGCTGGGTGGGCATGCTCACCGACGTGCACCAGCAGAAGCTGATTGAAGCTGAACTCGACCAGTCCATGCGGCGTCGTGACGAGTTCCTCGCCACGCTCGCGCACGAGATCCGCAACCCGTTGCAGGCGCTGCGCCAGGCGCTCTACGTGATGGAGATGCCGAACGTCTCGGGGGAGACGTCGGGGCGGATGCGGGAACTCATGGACCGCCAGCTCACGCTGCTGACGCGCTTCACCGACGACTTCCTCGACTTCAACAAGGTGCGCTGGAACACGATGTCGCTCGTGCCGGCGAACATCACGCTGGGGGCGCTCGTCGAGCAGGTCACCGAGGCGCTCCGCCCGAGGCTCGCCGAGGGGCAGAACGACCTCGCCGTGGAGATCGACGAACCGGACTGCATGCTGACGGTTGATCCAGGGCGGGTGACGCAGGCGCTGACGAACATCCTGGGGAACGCCGCGAAGTACAGCGATCCCGGCGGACGCGTGGCGCTACGTGCGACCTGCGTCGATGGGCAGGCGGTCTTCGAGGTGCAGGACTGGGGTCACGGGATCGAGCGTGGACGCCTTACCGAGATCTTCGACTTGTTTGCCCGCGCCCCCGAGGAGCACATCCGCGCCCGCGATGGATTCGGCATCGGGCTCGCCGTCGCCAGGCACGTCGCCACCTTGCACGGTGGGGATCTCGAGGCGTTCAGCGAAGGCACGGGGAAGGGCAGTCAGTTCACCATGCGCATTCCGCTGGTGACCGCACCACGTCGATGAGGATAGCGACTCCCGAACAGCTGCCCGACCTGCTCGAGCCGCGGGGACGGCGTCCCCGCATCGCGTATGCTATCGGCGCGCTGGCGGTGGTCGGGCTCACCGTCCTGCGCCTCGAGTTGGCCGATACGATCGGAGGGGGACTTCCCTTCCTGTTTTACGTCCTTGCCGTGATGATCGCCTCGTGGCTCGGGGGCTGGATTCCCGGCATTGTGACGACCTTGCTCTGCGCGCTCGTCGCGGCGAAGTACTTTCTCGACCCGGTCGACGCGATGTTTCCGCTGAGCTCGGTCGATCGATGGCGCACCCTGATCTTCGTGGTCGTTGGCGTCCTCGTCAGTGTGCTGGTTGAAGCACTGCATCGGGCACGCGAGCGACTGGAAGTCCGAACGCGCGACCTGCAGGCAGAGGCCGCGGAGCGACGGCAGGTGGAAGGACGGTTGCGCGACCTCGGGCACCGGAAGGACGAGTTCCTCGCCGTACTCGCCCACGAACTGCGCAATCCACTTGCGCCAATCGTGAGCGCGGCCGCGATGCTGGAGGCGCGACAGGGCGATGACCCGGTGGTGGCACACGCCGCGCGGCTCATCGATCGGAACGCGGTGCAGATGGTGCGCCTGATCGATGACCTGCTCGACGTGGCCCGCATCGAGCGAGGCACCTTCGAGCTACAGCGCGCCCAGGTGGACCCACGCCATGTGATCGATGCCGCGATCGAGCACTGCCGGCCCGCGATCGACGAAAAGGGGCAGCACCTCTCCGTGAAGGTGCCCCCAGTTCCCCTCACGGTCGCTGCCGATGCCATGCGACTGGTGCAGGGGGTGACCAACCTGCTCGGCAATGCCGTGAGCTATACTCCTGCCGGAGGACATATCGAGGTGAGTGCCGCGCTCGACGGTGCCGATCTTGTCCTCACCGTTCGGGACGACGGCCAGGGTATTGCCCCCGAGAGGCTCGAGACCATCTTCACGATGTTTGAGCGAGGGGGGGCGTCGACGGGTCTGGGGATCGGACTCGCTCTGGTGAAGCAGATCGCCACCATGCATGGAGGCACCTTGCACGTGTCAAGCGAAGGAGCGAATCAGGGAAGCACGTTCGCGATGCGCATCCCGGGAGCAGAAACCGGCGCACCGGCGCACGTACCGGCATCGTCTCCGGCGCACGCGGGGAACGGTGAGTCACTGCGCGTGCTCGTGGTCGATGACAACGTCGATCTCGTCGACAGCCTCTCCACGGTGCTCGGCTTCCTTGGGGAAGAGGTGCGTACTGCGGCCTCCGGCGAGGAAGCGCTCGCTCGCATGCAGGAGTGGGCGCCCGCCGTCGTGCTCATGGACGTGGGCATGCCGGGAATGTCGGGCTATGAAGCGGCGAGCCGCGCCCGTGCGCAACCCTGGGGACGCGAGCCCGTCCTCGTGGCCATGACGGGTTGGGGGCGCGATGAAGACCGCGCGCGGGCCCTCGCCGCCGGGTTCGATCGGCACGTGGTAAAGCCGCTCGACCTCGAGAGCCTGCGCTCCCTCCTGTCGGAATTGCGCGCGACCCGGCACGCCTAACGAGTTGGTCCCTCCCGCCCGGGGGGGGTGCGTAGTCCCTCTACTGGAGGACGAAAGATCAGACTGTCGGCGAATGTCGCATGCCGGGATGGCCGCCGAGATTGCGGGACTACGCGTGCCCGGCTGCGTCGCCACACGAACGCGACGTCCGGCACTCCCAATCCCGCAATCCGATGTCGATTCCATACGAGCGGAGCCCCGACGCCGATCCCATGACGGAGAACGATCCCTCCGATCGGCCCTTGATCGAGCAGGATCCCGAGCACGATCGCGCGCTCCGAGGCGGCGGTCGCGGCGGGCCCGGATACTCCGAACCCGACCAGGGCATGGGCGATGCCTGGCCCAGCCAGCCCAATCGCGAAGACGAGTAGCCAGCGCCACGCTCGCTGCGCGCATGCACGAAGGGCGCGATCCATTCGGATCGCGCCTTTCTGTCGTTCACGCGCCTTCATGCCACGACCGACGGGCGACCCGGCGGGGCACTCCCGCCGTGCCCGGCAGCGTCCCGAAGCGAAGCCAGGT
The DNA here is from genome assembly GCA_014379705.1 of Gemmatimonadaceae bacterium. GTDB lineage: Bacteria > Gemmatimonadota > Gemmatimonadetes > Gemmatimonadales > Gemmatimonadaceae > RBC101. The sequence goes on along the minus strand of JACMLI010000491.1, from coordinate 9,030 downwards.
TTGCACGTCGCAGTTAGGTCTTCCGGGCCCGTCTCCGGGGGCAGGACCCAAATTATCCCGAGCGGGTGATGGCCCGGGTCGCGGGAATCCCCATGTTACAGCACGCCGGACAGGCTCCGAGAGCTGGGCACGTTTTCCCACTCTGACCACATCCCCGCATGGCACCCCGTCCCTTCCCTACGCAGGCCGTTGCCTGTCCCCCGTGCTGTGCAGAGGCCAGAAGAGACGCCCTCGGATGTCAGTGGGTGGATGACATGCTGGAGATCTGCGGTGGCCTCCTCTTTGTGGGCGTGGGTCGGCTTGAACTCTCCGCCATGGCTCCCTGTCGGCGGCCGCGTCGATCGGCACTGCAGGAACGCCAACGCTCCGAGACCGATGACGCCGAACTCGACGTTGCGGACTATCCTCCCTTGCGTCTCGTGCGCGGCTGAAGGCTCCGTCCGGAGAGAACCAAAGATTGCTCCTGCGAGAAATGTCGGAATGCATGAGATCCATCGACATTGTCGCCGTACCACAGCGGTCTTGAAGTGAAGCAAGGGAAGGCGGCGCACACATCCAGCCCGCCGCTGGGTGCCCGGGAAGTCGCAGCGCCGATCGACATCGCGACTCCCCACCATGCACGCATAGATGAAGGGCGCGCGGCTCCCCTGGGAGCCCCGCGCCCTTCTCACACGACCCTGATCACCCGGGCATTCGGTCGCCCTCTCGTGGAACCCGCTGCCCCATGGACGACCTCACCGACCTTACGGCCCTGTTCATCCTCGCGATTCCGGTTGCGTGCATCGCGTGGACCGTAACGCACGAAGAGATCTTTCGCGAGCCGCGGGAATGGTGCGAACGGCAGCACCAGACCGCCCGCTCTGCCTGGGCGCGAAAGTTGTTCTATGTCTTCACCTGCGAGTACTGCTTCAGCCATTGGGTCACGGCCGTGCTCCTCGTCGTGACTGACTTTCGACTCCTGTATCCGGATTGGCGTGGATTGGTGGTCGCCCTCTTTTCCCTCGTCTGGATCGCGAACGTCTACATGGCCATTTACGGGCGCATACGACTCGATCTCAAGCACGAGCGCCTCGAGATCGCCACCAAGGAAGCGGTGCTCGAGGGGGTCAACAATGGGTCGATCCCGGTCGTCGCGCCCGCGGTCGACGTGTCGGGCCAGCCGACGGTCCTCCCCGCCGATCGGCCACCAGCGGGCCGCGACGCGTGACCTGGATTCGCCAGAAAGGCTAAGATATTGCTACGTAACATGTTACCAGAAAACCTGCCGCGCACGACCCCCTCGGGCGAACGCTTTCTGTACGGCCTCACGCCCCTTACCCTGTAAACGCCCCTCACCCTCCCGCGGACGCGGTTCAGGAGTGAACGTCAGGGCCCCCTCGCACGTACATTCGGTGATGCTGAGGACAACCCTGATCGCGGGCATGGCAGCGTTCCTGCTGGCCACACCCCTCCATGCGCAACGACGTGACTCGTTGCGCCTCTCAATAGAAGACGCCGTCACCCGTGTCCTCCGCGAAAGCGACGAGGCCAAGGTGGCAATGGCGCAGGTGGAAGTCAGCGAAGCGCAGGTCACCACGGCCCGCGCCGCAGGCCTGCCGCAGATGCGACTCGCGTCCGCCTACTCGCAGGTGCTGCGCAACGCCCGCGCGACGATCGTCGGCCAGAGCATCTTCGGCCAGAACTTCAATTACTCCGGCAACATCAACGTCTCCCAGGTGCTCTTCCAGGGCGGGCGCGTCTTCGCCGGGTCGCGCGCTGCCGGCGATGTGCGTCGCGCCTCGACGCTGAACCGCGCCGAGGTCGAGGCCACGCTGGCGGTCGACGTGCAGCGCGCGTACCTGAACGCGCAGCTCGCAAAGGAATTGCTCGCGATCCAGCAGCGCAACATCGAACTCGCGTCAGAGCGCCTCGCGCTCGTCGAACGGCTCGAGGGGGCGGGGCGCGCGTCGCGATTCGACGTGCTGCGCTCGCGCGTGGAACGCACGAACCTCGAGCCTCAGCTGCTCATGGCGCGCAATGCCGTGGAACTCGCGGAGATCGAGGTTCGTCGGGTGCTCAACATCCCCGTCGACCAGGAGATAGTCCTCACCAGCCAGCTGGATTCGGCGGGGCTTCAGGCCAAGCGACAGATGGCCGTGGCGGATTCCGGCAATGACCCGGTGCGAGCCGCCGAGCGTGCAGCGCTCTCCACGTTGAATGCACGCCGCGAAGGTGTTCGCGTGGCCCGCGCCGACTTCCTTCCCACGATCTCGACGTTCTTCCAGACCGGATACACCGCCCTGCCGTCGAACAACGGATTCCCCACGGTGTGGGGCCGTTCTGAGTTCGCCTTCTGCCCCCCGGACTCGGCGCCGACGCGCGTTTGCCAGAACAACGGCTGGTTCGCCGACCGCAACTTCGGCGTGAACGTGTCATGGGCTCTCTTCGACGGGCTGCGCACGAAGGGCAACGTCGACCTCGCGCAGGCGCAGACCAAGCTGGCGCAGCTGCAGCTCGACCAGGAGCGCGAGCGCGTTGGCGTCGAACGTGCTCGCTCCTGGGCCGAGTTCCGCCGCGCCGAAGCCGCCTTCGAGGCCCAGCGACAGAATGTCGGCCAGGCCGAAGAGGCGTTCAAGATCGCCGCGCTGCGGTTCGAGCGCGGGCTCTCCACCCAGTTGGAAGTGTCCGACGCGCAGCTGCTCCTGCTGACGGCGCGGACGAATGCCGCGCGCGCGACGACCGAGTTCTACCTGTCGACCGCTGACCTTGCGCGCGCCCGGGGGCTGCCGATTCCGCTGCCCCCGACCCACACGACATCACGATAGAGGCACCTCGTGTACTTCTGCCATCAGGCACGCATCACGAGCGTGCTGGCGATCCTGTGTTTCACCGCGGCATGCGACAAGACGAGCGAGGCGTCTCCGGCCAATGGCAAGGATGCCCCGTCTGCTGCGGCGGGCAAGGGCGGGCCAGGCGGGGGTGGCCCCGGGGGAAATCAGCGACCTCCCACGCTCCTCGGTCCCAGCGACGTGATGAGCGTGTCGATCGGGACCATCGAGTCGGCCATCATCATCAATGGTGACCTCAAGCCGATCGAGGAGATCGCCGTGCGTTCGCGCATGGAGGGCGACCTCATCTCGGCCACCGTTCGTGAAGGGGATCGCGTGTTCCGCGGCCAGGTCATCGGCCAGTTCGAGAACTCGATCCAGGAAGGGGACAGGGCGTCGGCGGTCGCCGATGTCGAGGCCGCGAAGAGCGATGTCACCAACGCGCAGTGGAACGCCGACCAGTCCGCGGAGCTGTACAAGGCGGGAGCGATTCCTGAGCGCGACCTGCGCACTGCGCAGCAGACGCTGACGGCGGCGACCGCACGCCTCACGGCTTCCGATGCGCGCCTGAAGGCCGTGAGCCGGACCCTGGACGACACGCGCATCACGGCGCCGACCACCGGCGTGATCTCCTCGCGTGCCGTGGAACCCGGTGAGCGCGTGACGCGGGGGGCCACGCTGTTCACGGTCGTGCGCAACGATGTCCTGGAGCTCGAGGCAAACGTGCCGGCGCGCCAGGCGGCCGACCTGCGCGCCGGACAGGTGGTGCGCTTTACCGCCGCCGGTCAGCAGTTGCACGGTCGGGTGGCACGCATCGCGCCGAACATCAGCGCGGCGAGCCGCACGATCGCCGTGTACCTGCAGGTGCCCAATCCACGCGGGGACCTCAAGGGCAACACTTTTGCAACGGGTCGCGTGGTGACGCGCTCGATCGACAACACGATCGTCATCCCGATCTCGGCGGTGCGCCAGTCGATCAACGGCGACAAGCCGTTTGTCTATCGAATCGTCGACGAGAAGGTCGACGTCGCGACGATCGATCCGGGGGTGACGGACGAGCAGGCTGGCACGCAGCAGGTCCTGGCGGGCCTCAAGGTCGGTGATCGCATCGTCGTGGGCAACGTGGGCGCCCTCGGGCGCGGCGTGCCGGTGACCGTGGTGGCGGCCGAGTCCGGCGCGAATCGTGGCGTGCGCAGCATGAACGGCAGCCCGGGCAGTGCCCGACCGCCTGCCGATTCCATCAGGCGTTAGGCAGGGAGAGCCAGATGTTCCTCACCGAGATCTCGATCAAGCGACCCGTCTTCACCACCATGATGATGGTGGCGCTGGTGGTGTTCGGCATCGTGTCGTTCAACCGGCTCGCCGTCGACGAATACCCGGACATCACCTATCCCGTGGTGATGACCAATACCTCCTACCCGGGCGCCTCACCCGAGGTGATGGAGCGCGACGTGACGCGGCCGATCGAGGAGGCCCTCAACACCGTGATGGGGATCCGCGAGATCACCTCCACGTCGTCCGAGGGCAACTCCAGCGTCCGCGTGATGCTGCAGCTGAACCAGAGCGTCCTCGAGGCGCAGCAGGAAGTCGTCGCCAAGGTCGCGCGCATCCGCCGCCAGCTCCCGCCCGACGTCCTCGATCCCACGATCAACCGTTTCGACCCGAACGACCGCCCGATCATGGCCGTGGCCCTGACGAGCGACGAACGGCCCTTGCGCGACCTGACCGACCTCGCCGAGCAGAGCATCAAGCCGCGCTTCGAGAGCGTGAACGGCGTGGGCGGCATCAACGTGAATGGGGGCACGACGCGGCAGATCAAGGTGGAGCTGGATGGCGACGCCCTTGTGGCCTACGGCATCTCGCCGGTCCAGGTCTCGCAGGCGCTGGCGCGCGAGAACGCCGAGACACCGGCGGGCCGCGTGTTCCGCGGCGAAACCGAGCGCATGGTGCGCGTCACGGGCAAGATCCGCGACCCGCTCGCCTTCGGCGACGTGGTCATCACCGTACGCAATGGCGCGCCCATCCGCGTGCGTGACGTGGCGACCGTCGTGGACGGCGTGGCCGACCGCAGGTCCGCATCGTTCATCGGCGACACGCGCTCGGTCACCCTCGAGATCCTCAAGATCACCGGGTCCAACACCGTCGCGGTGAGCGATGGCGTGAAGAAGGTGGTCGAGGAGATGCAGCGCACGTTGCCTCCGGACATCCAGATGACGCTGGTGCGCGACGACTCGATCAAGATCCGGGAGTCCCTGGCCGACGTGGAGCTCTCCATCGCGCTCGGCGCCGTGCTCACGATCATGATCATCTACCTGTTCCTGAATTCGTGGCGCTCCACGGTCATCACCGGGCTCACCCTGCCGGTGTCGATCATCTCGGCGTTCTTCGTGATGTGGATGTTCAACTTCACGATCAACACGATGACGCTGCTGGCGCTCTCGCTGGCGATCGGGCTGCTCATCGACGACGCGATCGTCGTGCGCGAGAACATCGTGCGGCACATCGAGATGGGCAAAGGCCACTACGAGGCCGCACTCGAGGGCACGAAGGAGATCGGCCTCGCCGTGCTGTCCACCACGCTGGCCGTGGTCGCGGTGTTCGTGCCGGTGGCGTTCATGGGTGGCCAGATCGGCAAGATCTTCTTCCAGTTCGGCGTCACCGTCGCCTTCGCGGTGCTGGTCTCGCTCTTCGTTTCGTTCACGCTCGACCCGATGCTTTCGAGCGTTTGGGCAGATCCCGAGATCGAGCACGGCGGCCATGCCGAGACGCGCAAGCGCACGAAGAACCCGCTGCGCAAGGTCGCCTTCGCGTTCGACGACTGGTTCGAGCGGACGTCGGAGCGCTACAAGCGCGGCCTCGACTGGGCGCTCAACCGGCGCTGGCTGATGGTCGGCCTCGCGGTCGTCTCGATCGCCGGGGCCTTCGCGCTCTTCCCGCTGCTCGGCTTTACCTGGCTCCCGGACTACGACAGCGGCGAGTTCAACGTGTCGTACCGCGTGCCGCCGGGCTCGCGCATCGAGTACACGACCGCGCGCGGACAGGAGATCCAGAACTTCATGCGGCAGCAGCCCGAGGTGGGTTTCACCTCGCTCTCGGCGGGTGGTGGTGGTGGCTTCGGGCGTGGTTCCAACGGTGGCCAGATCTTCGTGCGGCTCAAGCCGAAGAATGAGCGCGAGCGGTCCATGTTCGAGATCCAGGCCGACCTGCGAAAGAAGCTGGCCACGCTGCCCGGGGTGCGACCGTCGATCACGGGCAACCAGTCGATCTTCGGCGGCATGCGCCAGCCGATCCAGATCTACGTGCAGGGCCCGGAGCCCACGCGCCTCAAGCTGGCCTCCGAGCAGGTGCTGGCGGCGCTCCGGACCATCGAAGGGTCGGCCGAGCCGATGTCGAGCGATGACGGCGAGATCCCGCAGCTCGACGTCCGCGTCGACCGGCAGGCCGCGTGGGCGTCAGGTCTCGCGATGCAGACCATCGGCGCGACAATCCAGCCCCTCTTCCAGGGCCAACGCGCGACGCGTTGGGAGGATCCCAACGGCTATTCGCACGACGTGATGGTCGTCTACCCGGATTCGGAGCGCGCATCCCCAGATGACGTGGCCCGTATCCCGGTGCTGAGCGCCAATATCGACCCGACGACCGGACGGGCTGCGACGATCCCGCTGTCCCAGATCGCGGAGATCCGCCCTGGTGTCGGTCCGCAAACGATCGACCGCGGCTACCTCGAGCGCCGCATCACGATTTCGGCGGGCGTGCTCCCCGACTACCAGATGGGCAACGTAGCCGACCAGGCGAAGGCGGCGATCGATCAGATCGGGCTCCCCACCGGCTATCGCACGATCTTCGGCGGTGACGTGCAGAACCTGAACGAGACCAAGGGCTACGTGAAGGAGGCCCTGGTGCTCGCCGTGGTCTTCATTTACCTGATCATCGCGTCGATCTTCGGCTCGTTCATCCAGCCGCTGTCGATCATGCTCGCGCTGCCGCTCTCGTTCCTCGGCGTGGCGCTCGGCCTGCTCGTGACCGGCGGGTCGCTCAACGTGATGTCCATGATCGGGATCATCATGCTCATGGGGCTGGTCACGAAGAACGGCATCCTGCTGATCGATTTCGTGAACAAGGAGCGCGAACGCGGCATCGACCGTCGCAATGCGATCCTGAACGCGGCGCGCATTCGCGTGCGTCCGATCATCATGACGACCGCCGCGATGATCTTCGGCATGATTCCGCTCGCGCTCGCCCTGGGCGAGGGCGCGGAGCAGCGCGCGCCGATGGCGCACGCGGTGATCGGCGGACTCATTACCTCGACCCTGCTCACGCTGTTCATTGTCCCGGTCGTGTACACCATGCTCGACGACCTGACGAACAAGGTGCTCGGGCGGAAGCCGGCTGTCGCGGCGCACGCTGTGGACGTTCATCAGGTGCCGGTCGCCGGGGATTGATGCCATGCGCCGCTGGAGTGACGCTCCAGCGGCAGGCACGTGCACGACACGTCGGCAGTTGCGGCCACTGTGTTCAACCTCGCGCCCCATGATTGCTGACCGACATCGCTTCCTTGCCGTCCTCGGGTTCCTCGCCGTCGTGGGGGGGTGCGCGCGGGATGAGGGAGAAGCGAGTCCGGCGCGCACGAAGGGCGGGGGCCAGGGAGGCAGGAACGATCGCGTCACTCCCGTGGAAGTGATGGTCGCGAAGCGCGGGCGCGTGGAGCGGAGTACGACCCTCGCGGGGACGATCGAGCCCGTGCGCGTCGTGGGAGTGAATGCCCAGCTCTCCGGCGCGCTCGCCAACGTGCGCGTACGCGAGGGAACCGCGGTCAGGGAGGGCGACCTCCTGGCGCAAGTCGATGCGCGGGAGCTCGAGGCTCAGGTCCGGAGCGCCGAGGCCAACCTTGCCTTCGCACAGTCGACCGCCCGTCGTTCGGAGCAGCTCAACACGGAACGCATCATCACCGCGGCGGAGTACGAGCGTGACCGCGCGGCGCTCTCGGCAGCCGAAGCGACGCTCGAGCAGCTGAAGACGCGCGTCGGCTTTGCCGCGATCCGCGCCCCGATCGCCGGCATGATCACCGAGCGCCTCGTGGAGGCCGGCGACATCGTCTCCAACAACCAGCGCCTTTTCACGGTCGCCGAGATCTCCACGCTGGTCACCCGCGTGCTGGTCTCCGAACTCGAAGTGGGGGCGCTGCGTGCCGGGCACGCCGTGCAGGTGAGCGTGGATGCCCTTCCCGGCGAACACTTCACGGGGCGCATTCGCCGCGTCTTCCCCAGTGCAGACTCGGCGACCCGTATGGTGCCGGTCGAGGTCGAGCTGAACCGCGATGCGCGTGGGCGACTCAAGCCCGGGTTCACGGCACGCTCCACCTTCCAGCTGGATGTCCGCGACGACGCGGTGCTGTTGCCGACGCGTGCGGTGCTCGGGTCGTCGGGGGCCCGCAACGTCTTCATCTTCAAGGCCGGTCACGCCGAGCGTCGCGCCGTGCGCGTGGGGCTCGAGACCAGTGGCAACATCGAGATCCTGGATGGCGTCCAGGTCGGCGACACGGTGATCGTCACGGGCGCGAACGACGTGCAGGAAGGCTCGGAGGTGCGCATCGTCGAGCCGCTGGCTCCGGATGTGCCCGGAGCGGCGGTGCCACGCGCCGCGCCCGCCCTCGAATCGGTTCCTGGTCCAGTCCCAAAGAGGCCCTGATGGCCGACGGATCGACGCGTCACCGCGGCATCGCGAGCTGGGCCATCTCCCACCCGATCGGCACCGTGATGCTCACGCTCACGCTGCTGGTTCTCGGCATTGTATATGTAGGGCGCGTGCCCGTAGACCTGCTGCCGCGCATTGTCTACCCGCAGGTGCGCGTCAGCGTGAGCAACCCGGGGGTGGAACCCCTGGTGCTCGAAGAGACCATCGCCAAGCCGCTCGAGTCGGCGCTCGCGGTGACAGAGAACCTGTCACGCCTCGAAACCGAGGTCACCGAGGGCCGCGTGTCGGTGACGCTCGACTTCGAGCTCGGCACCAACGTCGACTTCGCCCTGCAGGACGCGGCGAAGAACGTCGAGCGGGTCCGCTCGCAGCTTCCCGAGGAATCCGACCCTCCAACGATCTCCAAGTCGGAGCCGACCGCTGGCCCCGTCTTCTCGGTTGCGTTCTCCTCTGACGCACGCGACCTCGTCGCGCTGCGCCAATGGGTCGACCAGCGCCTTCGCCCCCAGCTGCTGAGCGTGCCCGGCGT
>JACMLI010000490.1 GCA_014379705.1 Gemmatimonadaceae bacterium | reverse complement strand
GGCGTCGTGGTCATTGATCCGCGCGGTGACGTTCACACCGCGGAAAGCATTGGTGAACGGCTCTCGGTGCGAAACTTCATGGAGACCCTCCGTAGCACCGGCGTGGAAACGGGGGGCCCGGCCGCCTATGGCGCCCGCGAGAAGCAGGCCTTCGCGAACGCCCTCGACCGCGCCCTCACCCGCGCAAGGCGCTGATCCGGGGCCCAGCGCCGCTGCCAGTACCTAGTCCAACGAACGACCGCGGGTCTCGCGTGAAAGGAAGAGCGCCACGAGCCCCGGCAACGTCATCGCCGCTGCATAGAGCGACACCGGGACTGTCGACGCGTAGCGATTGAGCAGCGCCACGCCGATGAGCGGCGCCACCGCGCCCGTGAACACCGTGGCGACCTGGTAGCCGAGCGAAAACGCCGTGTAGCGCGCGCTCGTCGGGAAGAGCTCGACGAAGAACGCCGACATGCCGCCGACGATCACCCCGTGGCACACGCCGCCCACCGCCGCCGCGGCGATCACGGCCGCCGTGCTGCCACTCGCCGTTGCCGGAAAGAGCGCGAAGGCCCATAGCGCCGCACCGATGAGCCCCGCAATCGTCACCGGCCGACGACCGAGCCGGTCCGACAGCGAACCGGCCACGAAGATCGTCGCCACCTCGACGATCGACCCGACCGCCGCTCCCTCGAGCGCGAGCGTCCGTGGCAGTTGCAGCACGCGCGTGACGTACACGATGTAGAACGTCGTGAAGACGTAGAACAGCGCGTTCTCGCCGGCCTTCACCAGCAACACGGTGAGTATCGAGCGCCAGTGCGCGGCGAGCGTCGCCGCGATCGCCGGGCGCTCCACCTGGGCGCGTCGCCCCATGTACGCCTGGTACGCCGGGGACTCGCTCACGCGCGACCGCATCCAGATACCGACGCCAATCAGCGCCCCCGACGCGAGAAAGGCGAGTCGCCAGCCCCACGCCGCGAACGCCGCCTCGCCGAGGAGCAATCCGAGCAACGCAAGTGCGCCGGCCGAGAGCACGTTGCCGGCGGGACCGCCGATCATCGGCCAGGCGGTCCAATACCCGCGACGCGGCGCAGGCAAACTCTCCGCAACAAGAATCAGCGCCCCGCCCACCTCCCCGCCCACGGCGATGCCCTGGATGAGGCGCAGCACCACGAGCAGCACGGGCGCAGCAACGCCGATCGACGCGTACCCCGGGAGCACCCCCACCCCCATCGTTGCCACGCCCATCAGCATCAGGCTCCACACGAGGGCCCGCTTCCGCCCGAAGCGATCCCCGAGCACCCCGAACACGACGCCGCCGAGCGGCCGCGTCACGAATCCCACGGCGTACGTCATGAGGGAGTACAGCACCGCGTTGCGCGGGTCCGCCCCGGGAAAGAACACCCGATCGAACACCAGCGCCGCTGCCGACGCAAACACGAAGAAGTCGTACCACTCGACGATGGACCCGATCGAGCTGGAGAGTAGCAGCGTGCGCGCGTTCTTGTCGATCACGCGGCGGCAGGTGCTCCAGTGCGCAGGCGTGCCACAATCGCGTCCACGTGTAGCGCGGTCGTGTCGAGCGCCGGCAGGCCCTCGATGACCGACTCGCCAAGAAGGAGCGGCAGTTCCGTCCCGCCGAGAATCACGCCGTCGAGGCCATACTCGTCGCGCAGCTGCCTGACGAGGGTCGTCACCAGCAGGCGCGTTTCGTCGAGAAAATTGCCCTTGAGCAACTCACCGACGTATCGCTCGTGCACTGCGAGGCGGTCCGCGTGCTCCGGGGAGATCACGGCGATGCCCCGCCTGGCGAACCCCGTGGAATAGAACGTGCCCTCCATCGTGAAGCGCGTCCCGAGCAAGCCCAGCTTCCTCAGGCCCCGCCGCTCCGCTTCATCGGCACACGTCTCGACGATGCTGAGTAGCGGCACCTGCGTCCGCGCCACGAGGTCGTCGAACACGACATGCGCCGTGTTCGCCGTCATCGCCACGAAGGTCACTCCGGCACGTCCGAGCCGCTCGATCGACGCCAGCAGGTAGTCCGCGAGCCCGGCATGGTCGTTGGCCGCCAGGCGCAGCCCGATGGTGACGTCGAGACTGTCGATCAGGATCGACGGCGACGAGGTCGGGTCATCCCGCTGCCACACCTTCAGCAAACGGCGATAGTAGTCGATGGTAGACTCGGGCCCGAGTCCGCCGATGAGGCCAACACTGCGCGTCATGGTTCCCCTCCTCACGGGCACGCCGGAGGAGCATAACGCAATCGCGAGCGAAGGCTAGCGGGCGCTCGCCCCCGCCATGGGAGCGAGGAGGTTGACGAAGAGGCGCGCCGTCCCTGCATGGGCCTCCTCGAGCTGGGTAGCGAGGCTCAGCGACGTATGCACGATCGCGCCGCGCCCCACGCGCGCCGACAACACGACAGGCCGCAACGGGCCGTGCTCACGCAACCGGATCGACGCCAGCGATTCATAACGCGAGTCGGCAGAGAGCACGACGTATCGCGCGCGCTCTCCATTCCAGCGCGCGAAGTCGGCGTCGGTAATCACGTTCGGGCGGACGGTGAGCGGCGTCGCCTCACGCGGCATCACCACGGGAGCCTCGGGATCGACCACCTGGCGTGCAACGGTATCGAAGGTGAAGGGGAACGGCATCAACTCGCGCACCCCGGGATCGTCCCCCGTCGACAGGACGACCACCTTGCCTCCGTTCCGGGCGAATCGCAGCAGGGCCGGGACCGTGCCCGACGTGCCCTCTGCCGACAGGGCACCGACGCCCACGAGCACCGTGCTGAACTCCCTGAGGTCGACCATCGGCAGGAGCGACGCGTCCAGGACCTGGGCTTTCACCTTGAGCTGTGTGAACACCGAGCGCAGGTCCTCGCTTCCGCGCAGGTACGCCACGCTCATCGCGGCGGGCACGCGAAGGTCCACCCCTTCGAGTCGCGTCTCGGCCATGCGCACGAACTTCTGCGTCGGGATGTGTGGATACTCGCGAACCACGGCGCCAAGGCGCGTCTCACCGAGTGGCTCCGGACGATACACCACGTTCGATGAGTCGGAGGCGAGGTTCGCGATGCTCATCGCGGTGGCCGACACCTTGTGCGACCCGGGAGTGAGCGTGCCCTGCAACCGGAAGAAGATCGTCCGGCGGCCGAACGGCGGCAGCACCACCACGCGACGCGCGCTGTCCGCGACGACCCCGGTCGGCAGCTGCAGCGTGACGCGCACGGTGTCGCTCGTCGCACGCGCCGACGACACCGCCACGCGAAAGAGCCTCGGCCACGGGAGCCCGCTCCGCACGTATTCGGAGAATCGGTCGAGCACGATGGACGTGGCAGGAACGCCGAGCAGTGGTCGCTGGCGATCCCCGCGCCCCGTGGCTCCCGTTCGCTCGGCGAGGGGCCTGACGACGACGGGCACCTCGACTCCATCAAGGGACACGGTCGCTTCGACGCTGCTCGACGTGAGGCGATCTTCGCCCATGACCAGCCACCCGATGGCCCCACCTCGGGACGTCGCGCGAATGGCATGCATGAACGTGCCCGACTGCAGTCCGTTCACCTGCCACCAATGGTTGGTCTCCCGGAGCACGCGCACGTACCCGCTGCGTCGCAAGGTCGAATCCGGAAGCACCACGACGGGATCGCGCAGGAGCACCGTGGTCGCGCTCGCGGACGCGGCCGCGAGTCGGTGAAGGGTCACGGGTGCGGGGCCACCATTGTACACGATGACTTCCGCGCGCACCGAATCACCCGCAGCAACGAGTTGCCGTTCGACGGTGCCGTCAATCACGAGCCCTGCGGCGCCGAGCATGCTCCGCACCGCGCGTTCCCGCATCGTGCCGAGGGAGACCGCAAGATCGCCGAGCATCCCCGGGCACACCGGAATCGTTGAATCGTCGCGGCACCCGAGTTCGCGTCGCAGTCGCGTGGTGCGATCCGCGACGCGTGCCATGCGCTGCGCCAGCACCGCTGACGACTCGTCAGGCACGCCCGCGGCCAGGTCGTGCCGTAACGAATCGAACAGCGGCGTCCACTGGACGGGGACGGCGTCGCGAAATCGTACGACGGAGGTATCGAGCATGCCGAAGATCGACGGACCAGCCGCTACCCGCGAACTGTCCACGCGAAGCCACCGACCGACAGGCCCGGGATTCGGGCTCGAGTCAGGCGCCAGTGTCCGCTGAAACGAGCGAAGCTCTGCCCCCATCTCCGCCGCACTCCGGCCGGTCGCGCGATCGAACTCCCCCACGTTGAGGACAACGAGGGGTGCGAGCGTGCTTCTCCCGGGCGAGACGCGCGTCAGGAGTCGCGAGGGCGACCATACGGGCAGCCGTCCGGTCGCGGCGGGCGCCAGGCGTGCACTGTCCCCGGCCATCGTGTACGCCTGCCACGCAAGCCGCGCCCCACGGCGATGCGCGGCGTCCTCCACCCCCGTGGTGTCGATCAACGAGATCACCACGTGCGGCCG
>JACMLI010000489.1 GCA_014379705.1 Gemmatimonadaceae bacterium | reverse complement strand
GTGATCGTGGCGCTGGCGGCGGGGGCGTCGTATGCGGCGATCCAGTGGCGGGCCCGGACCCGCATCGACGACGCGCTCGACGTCTTCGCCTGCCACGGCGTGGCCGGCATCCTTGGTGCCATGCTCACCGGCGTCTTTGCCACGAAGCGCGTGAATCCCGCCGGCGCCGACGGGTGGCTCGCTGGCAATCCCGCACAGCTCTGGATTCAGCTGCTGGCCGTGGGAGCCACGATCTCGCTGTCGGGCGGTGTCACCGCGGTCATCGTCGTGGCGATGCGGGCCGTGATGCCCGTGCGCCTGCCCATCGACCAGGAGATCCGCGGTGTCGACCTCGTCGAGCATGGCGAGGAGGCCTATCACGGTGGCGACATCGGCGAACTCGCCGGGCGTCACGCGTCGCTCGGGGACAGTGTGCTCCTGCCGGCGAGTGACCTAGCTCCCGCGCCATCGCACCCGCAGGCAAATGCCGCCTAGGCACACCATGCATCCACGGCGCCGCCGGTTCAATCGATTCGTATGCCTTACCCGGGCGGCCTCCAAGCGAGGCTGGGCCGCGCACGACGCACGCAGGTAGGGGCAGCAGCACACGCAGGTCCACCGAGGAACGCCCCTCCCGACGCACGGTCCGGAGGGGCGTTGTCACGACGGGTGGTCGCCGCGTTGCGGCCACGGGAGGCAGGCATGGACCAGGGACTTCACGATCCACGGCAGGACCGCGCGGCGTGTGGCGTGGGCTTCGTGGCCCACGTGCGTGGGCGGGCGTCGCACGAAATCATCGAACAGGGGCTCGAACTCCTGGAGAACCTCGCGCACCGTGGCGCTGAGGGCTGCGATCCGGACACCGGTGACGGGGCGGGAGTGCTCGTCCAGGTGCCGCACGCGTTCTTCGTGCGCGAGGTCGCGGCGCTCGGGGTGACCTTGCCGGGGCGTGGGCGCTACGCCGTGGGGATGTTCTTCCTGCCGCGCGACGTGGGCACTCGTCAGGCATGCGAGCTCGAGGTGGCGCGGGTCCTCGGCGAGGAGGGGTGTGACGTCCTTGCCTGGCGCGACGTGCCGGTGGAGTCGGCGTCGATGGGCATCATCGCGCGGGACAGCGCCCCGGTCATCCGTCAGGCATTCATCACATCCAAGGGAGCCACCAGGAACCAGAAAGCGTTCGAGCGGCAGCTCTACGTCGCGCGGCGGCAGGTGGAGAACGCGGTCGAGGGGCGCGGAGGTTTTCATGTCGCCAGCCTCTCGTCGCTGACGATCGTGTACAAGGGCATGCTCAAGGCCACGCAGCTGCGTCGCTTCTTTCCCGACCTGCGCGACCAGGCCTTCACCAGCGCGATCGCGCTCGTGCACGCCCGCTTCTCGACGAACACCACGCCGTCCTGGGCGCGGGCGCATCCGTATCGCTTCATCTGCCACAACGGCGAGATCAACACGCTGCGGGGCAACCTCAACTGGATGCGCGTGCGCGAATCGTGCGTGAAGTCTCCGCTCTTTGGCGACGAGATCACGAAGGTCTTCCCGATCATCGAGGAGGACCAGTCCGACACGGCGTGCCTCGACAATGCCGTGGAGTTCCTCGTGCGCGGGGGCCGCTCGCTGCCGCACGCGATGGCGATGCTCATTCCCGAGGCGTGGGAGGGGAACGCGGAGCTCGACCTCGACCGGCGCGGCTTCTACGAATTCCATAACGCGATGATGGAGGCATGGGACGGCCCGGCGCTCGTGGCGTTCAGCGATGGTCGGCTGGTGGGGGGCGTGCTCGATCGCAACGGGCTCAGGCCGGCGCGTTACGTGGTCACGACGGATGACCGCGTGGTACTCGCCTCGGAGGCGGGTGCCCTCGACATCCCGCCGTCGATGATCGTGCGCAAGGGCCGCATCCGTCCGGGCAAGATGTTCCTCGTGGACACGGGTGCGGGGCGCGTGATGGAGGACGAGGAAATCAAGGGTGACCTCGCCGCGCGCCGGCCGTATCGCGCGTGGGTGACGGCCAACCGGGTGGGGATCGAGGAACTTCCCGAGCCGCTCGCCCTCGCCCAACCCGATCACGTCACGCTGCGCGAGCGGCAGGCCGCCTTCGGGTACACGGGGGAGGAGCTCACGATGGTCCTCACCGCGATGGCGACAAAAGGCGAAGAGCCGGTGGGGTCGATGGGGAACGACCTGCCGCTGGCGGTGCTCTCGCACGAGCCGCAGCTCCTGTTCAACTACTTCAAGCAGCTCTTCGCGCAGGTAACCAACCCGCCGATCGACGCGATCCGCGAGCAACTGGTGATGTCGCTGAGCGTGAACATCGGACCACGCGTGAACGTGCTGGGGGAGCGGCCGGTGAATGCCCGTCGCATTCGCGTGCGCAGCCCGATCCTCACCAATGCGCAACTCGCCAAGATCCGCGCGATCGTCGACCCGCGCTTCCGTTGCAAGGTGCTGCCCACGCTCTTCGCCGCGTCCGGGGGACCGCGGGGCATGCACCTCGCCCTCGAGGCGCTCTGTCGCAAGGCGGCGCAGGCGACGCGCGAGGGGCACACGATCATCGTGCTTTCCGATCGCGGGGTGAGCGAGTCGTGGGCACCCATTCCCTCGCTCCTCGCGACCGCGGCGGTGCACCACCACCTCGTGCGCGAGGGGCTGCGCACCGAAGTCGGGTTGATCGTGGAGACCGGGGAGGCGCGCGAGGTCACGCACTTCGCGCTGCTCATTGGCTACGGGGCGGGCACGGTGAATCCGTACCTCGCCTTCGAATCCCTCGTCGACCTTGTGCGCGAGCGACGTCTCCCCGAGTCGATCGACGAGGCGACGGCGGAGTCGAAGTACATCAAGGCGATCGAGAAGGGGCTGCTCAAGATCCTCTCGAAAATGGGGATCTCGACCATCCAGAGCTATTGCGGGGCCCAGGTCTTCGAGGCGTTAGGCCTCGGCCCGTCGCTCATCGAACGGTACTTCACGGGGACCGCATCGCGCATTGGGGGCATGGAGGTCCTCGACGTAGCGGCTGAAGCGCTGCTCCGCCACGGGCGGGCCTTCTCCGAGCAGGCGGGAACCCGGCTCGACCCCGGTGGTCGCATTCACTACCGCAGCCAGGGAGAGCACCACAACTGGAACCCGCACACCATCGCCACGCTCCAGCACGCGGTGCGCAGCAACAGTCACGAGCGCTACGAGGCATTTGCCAGGGCGGTGAACGACGAAGCGGAACATCCCTCCACGATTCGCGGACTGATGGAGTTCGTGGAGCGCACGCCCATCTCCCTCGAGGCGGTGGAGCCGTCGACGCGCATCGTGGCTCGCTTCGCGACCGGGGCCATGTCCTTCGGCTCGCTGTCGCGCGAGGCCCACGAGACGCTGGCCGCGGCGATGAACGAGATCGGCGGGCGCAGCAACAGCGGCGAAGGCGGGGAGGAGCCGCGTCGCTATGGCACGAACCGCGCCAGTGCGATCAAGCAGGTCGCGTCGGGGCGCTTCGGCGTGACGACCGAGTACCTGCTCAGCGCCCGCGAGATCCAGATCAAGATGGCGCAGGGGGCCAAGCCGGGCGAAGGGGGCCAGCTCCCCGGCCACAAGGTCGACGAGGTGATCGCGCGGACTCGTTATGCAACCCCCGGCGTGAGCCTCATCTCGCCACCGCCGCACCACGACATCTATTCGATCGAGGATCTCGCGCAGCTCATCTTCGACCTCAAGAACGTGAACCCGAGGGCGATGATCTCGGTGAAGCTCGTGTCCGAGCTCGGCGTCGGGACGATCGCCGCGGGCGTGGCGAAGGCGCGCGCGGACCTGATCCTCATTTCCGGCGACTCCGGGGGCACGGGCGCCTCGCCACTCTCGAGCATCGCCCACGCCGGCATTCCGTGGGAGATCGGGCTGGCCGACACGCAGCAGTCGCTGGTGCGCAACGACCTGCGCGGGCGCGTCCGCCTGCAGACGGATGGGCAGCTCAAGACCGGGCGCGACGTGGTGGTGGCCGCCTTGTTAGGCGCCGAGGAGTTCGGGTTTGCGACGGCGCCGCTCATTGCGCAGGGGTGCATCATGATGCGGCAATGCCACCTGAACACCTGCCCGGTCGGCATTGCGACGCAGGACCCGCTGCTCAGGGCCCGTTTCCAGGGCCAGCCGGAGCACGTGATCAACTACCTGTTCTTCGTCGCCGGGGAGGTCCGGCGGCACATGGCGCAGCTGGGGTTCCGTACGATGGACGAGATGATCGGCCGCGCCGACATGCTGCGCATGCGCGATCTCTCGGCGCACCCGAAGGCGCGCACCCTGGACCTCTCGGCGCTGCTGCACGTGCCTCGAGTGCCGGAGTGGGTGGCGCGTCGGTGCATCCAGCCGCAGCAGCACCCGATCGACGACGTGCTCGATCGCACGCTGATCGAGGCGGCGCGCCCGGCGTTCGAGCGTGGCCGTCGCGTGCACCGTCGATTCCCGATTCGCAATGCCGATCGCACGGTGGGCGCCATGCTCTCCGGCGAAGTCGTCAGGCAGTTCGGGGCGCACGGCCTCGCGAGCGGTCGGTTGCGCTTCACGTTCACCGGGTCGGCGGGGCAGAGCTTCGGCGCGTTCTGCGCCACGGGAATCACGCTGACCGTGGAAGGCGAGGTGAACGACTTCTTCGGCAAGGGGTTGTCGGGAGGACGCCTGGTGGTCATGCCACCGCGTGACGCGGCCTTCCCCGTGGAAGGTACGATCGCCGTGGGCAACGTCGCCTTGTATGGCGCCACGGCCGGTGAGGCCTTCATCTACGGTGCTGCCGGGGAGCGATTTGCGGTGCGCAACAGCGGCGCGGTCGCGGTCGTCGAAGGCGTGGGCGATCACGGATGCGAATACATGACCGGCGGCGTAGTCGTGGTGCTGGGCAGCACCGGCCGCAATTTCGCCGCGGGCATGAGTGGGGGCGTCGCGTTCGTCGTGGACACCGAGGGCACGTTCGACCAGCGATGCAACAAGGGGTTGGTGGAAGTCACGCCGATCGAGTCGCCCGACGATATCGCGCTGCTCAAGCGCCTGCTCGAGCGACATGCCCGCATCACGGGAAGCGCGCGCGCGCGGCGGGCGCTGCGCCAGTGGGAGACGACGCTGGGTGCCTGCGTGCGCGTGCTGCCTACCGAATACCGTCGAGTCCTCGAACAACAATCCAGGGAGGGGGTCACGCATGGGCGACGCGAGCGGAGTGTCGAGCGGCCGGCAGGAGATGCGGCTGCGGCCGGTGGGCGAACGGACGACGGACTGGCGCGAGCTGTACCTGCCTGACGACACCACGGTCACGCGCGGCCAGGC
>JACMLI010000488.1 GCA_014379705.1 Gemmatimonadaceae bacterium | reverse complement strand
GGATGCACGCGCAGGGCTTCGGTGACCACGTCCGCGTCCCAGCGCCGTGCCGCGTCGAGGAATCGGGCGGCGCCGAGGCGCGCCCCGGGCTTGCGGGTGCTGGTGGAGGTGCGTGGCGGCATGCCTAACGATGGCGTGCAGGACGGGCGTGGCGCTTCAGGCGGACTGCGAATCTATCCGCGTGACGCCCGCGTCGCGAGGACCGCCACCATGCGTGCGCGCGCGCCACACCCGCCGGCGACCAGAGCCGCCGGTACCGACGTCATCACCGGGCTGGCATCACGTATTCCGGGTCACGCGAACGGCCGTGCCGTAGCACAACACCTCGCTGACCCCCTGCATCACCTCCGTGGCGTCGTAGCGCACGCAAACCACTGCGTTTGCCCCGAGTTCCTCCGCGTGCGAGATCATCTGCGCGAACGCGTCCGAACGCGTGCGCTCGCACAACTCCGTGAGCAGCGTGATGTTACCGCCTGCAAGCGTCTGAAACGCCGCACCGATCGTCCCGAAGACCGAGCGCGACCGCACGACGATGCCACGCACGACGCCAAGCGTTTCATCGATGTGGTGACCGTCCAGCACCTGACACATCGTGACATTCGAGGCCAGCATGTAACCTCCAGGTTCGTGGGTGAGGACCGCGCGCTACGCCTGTGCGCTCGCGTCGGGGAGCGGACAGTCAATCATCGTGGCGAGCAACTCCTTGAGCAACTTGGCACACGCGCTCGCCGTCACGTCGCCCAGGTCGCGCGATGGATTGTATTCCACCAGGTCGGCGCCCACGATGGGGACGCGCACCGCGTGCAGCTGCGTGACGACCTCGCGCGTGGTGAGGCCGCCGCCCTCTCGATGGGAAACGCCTGGCGCCGAGGCGGGGTCGAGCACGTCCACGTCAAGCGAGATGTACACGGGATGGCGCAGCGACGGGCGATCCCCCGCCGCCCAGCGCCGCATGTCGATCACGTCCACGCCGAAGCGCACGGCCTGCTCTCGCTGATGACGCGTCGAGGCGCGAATGCCGACCTGCACGAGCTGGTCGCACAGCCCGGCCTCCATGATGCGCGCGAACGGGCAGGCGTGTGAGTGGCGATCGCCCTCGTAGTGGTCGTAGAGGTCGTTGTGCGCGTCGAAATGGAGGATCGAGAGGCGAGGGTGGCGCTCCCGGACCGCAGAGACCTCGGGGTGTGTGATCGAGTGGTCGCCGCCGAGCACGACGGGACGGCCGCCCTCGCGCAGGATCGCCATGACCGCGGCCTGGATGTCGTCGCGAGGCGTCGCGCCTAACGTGACGTCCCCCGCGTCGCCAAAGGCACCGGGGGCCGCGAGGTCAACGAAGGCCTCGCTCCACAGGTTGGACGAGTCGCTGTGCAACTCGCGCCGAATCGCCGGCGGTGCCGCCGCGCTTCCCCGCAGCGCGGACGATGCGGCATCGAAGGGAACGCCGAGCAGGACCGGCTGGCCAGGAGCAGTCACGCGCGTGGTCACGAGAGTGATCGGAGTGAGGAAAGGTGAGGGTGCGGCGCCGCGACCGCCACGGCCGTTAGGCGTGGCTGGCTGGCTGATGGCTGGCTGGCGCACGAACGCCCTGCTCGCCGAAGATCGCGACCGAGTCCTCGTCGATCATCGTCCCGCGGATGGCGTACGAAGAAGCTCAGCCGAGCTGGCGGACGGAGCTGACGAGCACGCAGCCCTCCGAACCCGCCCGAGTGATGTCGTGGTGCGACCCGGGCATCGCACGGTGGTAGTCGCCGACATGCATCCAGCGGCCCTGCACCTCACAACTTCCGCGAATGACGAAGAGCTCCTCGATACCGGCGTGTTCGTGTTCGCTTAGTGTCGCGGCAGGTTCTGCGTCGACGACCATCAACTCGCGCACGCCGGCCTGCATAAGGCGCGCGCGCAGCCCGGGACCGATTTCGGTCCAGGGCGCGCTCCCCTCCTCGTCGTGAGGCTCATGACCTCCGAAGTGCCCGGTTCCGAGTTCGAGAACAATGGTGTCGCCCCGGGCACACCAGTCCTGGCGCTCACCGACCAGCTCCATCGAGTCCCCCGTTTCGAGGGACATCACGGGGCTCGCAAGCGCGCCTTGCACGACCACCACAGTCCGCAGCCCTGGCAGGGCCGCGACGGGAAGTGGAGCGCCATCGCCGAGCCTGACGAGTCGCGTCGCCAGTCGATCTCCGGAGTCGCAGTACAGCTCCTTCGTCGCGACCGACGCATCGGCAGACGGAAGCCAGATCCCCTGGCCTCGCTCGAGGAAAGTCAGCGGCTGTGGCGTCCCGGCACGAACGACCCGCTCGCGCAGCTCCGGCGACGGGCTTCGCAAGGAAATCCCGGCCGCGAGAACGGCGAGGAGGTCCTCGTCATCGGGGGACGGAGCAGGCGGGGGGTGCGCCATTCGGATGCGGGTGTGGCGGCGGCGGAATCAGCGGGCGGTGGACGTCACCGACTGCGACATCAGCTCGACCCGTATCCGTTTCTCGAGGTTGCCGTTCGAGTCGCAACCAACCGCCGTTCCGCCGTTGTCGTCAGGCTTTGCGGAAGCGGATACGAGCGTCGTCAGGCGACTACGACCTTCTCCCGCGTCCCTCACCTCGGTTGTCACCTTGACGATCACGGCGTAGCGATCCGCCGTCTTCCCCATCGCGCTCTGTCCGCACTCGAAGTACGTCGAGAGGCGCGAGCCCCCGAGCGATCCGCGAAAGCGCGCAGTGCGCGTGGTGAGCGTCCCTGACTTTGGTTCGGCTCGTTCGACGGCGAACTGGAGGGAGCCGAGCACTGATGGCAGGAGCCGGAAGGCCGCGTCGGACGAGAGCGAGATCTCGCTGGACACCGCCTCGCGTTGCCGCACGACATCCACGCCGATCGCGCCCAGTTCCGCCTGCACGACGGTCTGGTCGGTCACGACCCGCGTCGTGGCCGAGCCGGCACCCGACGCGCAGCCGAGGGCGGTCACCAGCAACAGGTGCGGAGCGTGACGCATACGGCCTCCGGGTTCAGTCCACACGAGCGATCACGAAACGGGGAGCCCGCACGAGTGAGGTGGCCCCGCCGTCGCGCAACCTGGCAATGACATCCACGGAATCACCGGGAGCCCACTCCCCGGGTCCGTTCCGCACCACAAGCTCCATGGTGCTCGATCCCGCTTCGCGTCGCACTTCCGACACGTGAGGCGGCGCCCACACGACGTCGTCCTTCACGAACTGGAGCTCGAGGACCGACACGGAATCGGGAATGGCCGTGTCGGCATGAAGGCGCACCACCACGATGACGGGGTCTCCTCCCTCCTGGTTCTGGATCGGCTGGAAGGAGCGCCACCCGTCTGCTTCCAGCGTGTAGCGCCGGTCGGTCGCCCTCCATTCGAGGGCAGTGCTGCGCAGGGCGCTGGCCAACTCGGATCCCATCGGTGGTGGCGGTGAGCTGCAGGCGATGCCCGCGACAACGACCCATGCTCCGAGGAGGCCGGGACGCTGCGCAACCATCGTCGCGTTCCTAGTGGCGCGCGAAGACCGTCGTCTTTCCTGCCTTGGTGAAAGCCACGACGTTGTAGCTGTCCTTCGCGCCGTTGGGCATTTCCATGCCCGGGCTTCCGGCCGGCATGCCTGGCGCGGCAATGCCCACGATGGCCGGCTTCTCCTTGAGGAGTCGGTTGATATCCTCGGCGGGCACGTGCCCCTCGACGACGTAGCCGTTCACGATCGCGGTGTGGCACGAAGCGAGGTCGTCGCCGACGCCGCGCTTGGTCTTCTCGGCCTGCAAGGCGTCTTCACCGAGGTCCGTCACGCGGACCTCGAATCCGGCGGCTTCCATTTTTTGCACCCACGCCTTGCAGCATCCGCAGGTGGCGGACTTGTAGACGTGCATGACGGTCTTCGCCGCAGGAGCGGACGCACGGAGGGGCGTCGCGTGGCCGGTCGACATCGCGGCCCAGGAGCCTGCGGCGAGTGAGAGAGCGATCAGGACTTTTAGCATCGAGAGTGGCGCGGGGAGTTCACGGTGGAGGCCCTATCACGAAAGCACGGCCGCTGGCTTCTCGCAACCGCGCGTCTTGTGTCCATGGCGACGCCGCGGGCTCCTGCCCCCGGCTTACCGCTTGCCGGGCATGCTTCGCGGGAGCGCCGAAAGCGCACTACCGGCGGCTCGCAGCGTACGCGACCGTGGCACCAATGCTCGGCAACGCCACGGTGACGGCGCCCAGCGTCCAGCAACCGAACCCGCAGTGTCGCCTGTCGTCGTCCCAGAGCCAGTTTCCAAGGCGCACCGAGAGGGCGGCCGCGCCGATGCCAACCACGGATCCACCCAGGGCGGCAGCGGACTTCCCGTCGCGACCAAAGACGACCGGGCCGCTGGCGGCAGCGAGTGCGGTGCCCGAGTAGGCAGCGACAAAGGCCGCGCGTGAGGCGTTCTCATCCGTCCACCCCATACGACGGACGGCGTGCTTGGTGGCCCACCCGGCGCCGAAGAAGCCGACCGGCGTGAGCGCGGTGCCGAGGGCGAGCTGCCCGAAGATGCGGGGCGCGGATTGCGCAGAGGGATCACCCTGAGCCATCGCCTGCTCACCGGCGAGCAGGAGAGCGAATACCAGCGCTCCGATCACCCGGAGGCGGCTACGCACCGTCAAGGATGCTCATGGAGCCGACCTGCTCGCGGTTCACGAGGATGCGCAGGTTGTTGCTCACGTTGTCGGCCGGAATAAGGAAGAAGAAGGGCTTGTTCGGCGGAAACCGCATGGCCAGGCCGACGACCCGCTCGCCATCGTGGAACTTGACCTCGATGAGCTTCGCCCCGCGCGACCGGGGATCGGCGGGATCGAGCGTATCGCCATCGATGTGGGCCTTGTTGCCCTCGAGGCTCTTGACGAAAAACAGCGCCTTGAGGTCCTTGAGTTCCACTTCCACCATCTCGCCGTCCGCCGTTCGCACATGGCAGCTGGGGCGATCCTGGGCGACGTCGAGGGACGTTCCCTTGATGATGCGGCCGTCGGTGTAGCGAGCAACAATGGAATTGACCATGCAGTGTTGGCGGGATTGTAAAGAGACGACCCGGCCATCGCGAAGGATAACTGTTACCGAGCGAAACCCGAACCACGCGCACGTCCGTAGGACCAATTACCGTCCGGGGACAGCCGCGTTCCGTCGGCAGCCGATCCTCCGGCCCGTGACGTCTACGCCAGTTCCACGCAGGAGCGTGACATGGAAGAGATCAAGGTGTCAGGCGCCAAGCTCAAGGCGCGCATCAAGGAGCTGATCAAGGAAGGGAACGTGCGGCGCATTCTCGTGCGCAACCCGGCGGGGCGCACGCTGATCGACATGCCCCTGTCGGCCGGGGTCGCCGGTGCGGTGCTGCTCCCCTTGTGGGCCGCGATCGGAACGATCGCCGCGCTGGCCACGGATTATACGATCGCGGTGGAACGGGACCCGGGAACGACCGTGGCGAAGCCGTAGACGGGTGGACGGGTTGGATGGACGAGGTAGACGAGACCCTTCTTCGCTAACGGCGTCGCCCCTCGACCTTCGCGACTCTACGACTCGTCCGCCTCGTCGGCCCCTCCACCGTCCACCCCGTCCATCCCGTCTGCCCGTCTCGCCCTATCCCCTCCGCAGGGCCTCGATGCGCGCCTCGACGAGGGCCACCAACTCGGCCATGCCGTCGCGATCGAAGACGAGGCGCGCCCCCGCGGCGGCGTAGAGGTCGGGGAGGGGCTGCGTCCCGCCTAACGCGATGAACGACTTGTAGCGCGCCATCGTGCCGGCGGGGTCGCGCTGGGCATCGCGCCAGAGCTGCAGCGCCCCCATCTGTGCGATCCCGTACTCGATGTAGTAGAAGGGGAGCTCGAAGATGTGGAGCTGCCGGTACCAGCGCGCCACGCGCTCGTCGTCCAGGCCCGACCAGTCCACGCCACGCTCGAACCGGGCTCGCACCTCGAGCCAGTGGGCATCGCGTGCCGCGCCATCGTGCCCCTGGTTGCTGGTGTAGATCCAACGCTGGAATGCATCCACGCTCGCAATGTGCGCCAGGCTCGTGAGGATGTCCTCGAGGTGCTCGACCTCCACGGCGCGCGCCTGCTCCGGCGTGTAGTAACCGGTCGGTGCCACGAGGTGCGGTGCCACGAGCAACTCCATGCTCATCGACGCCAGTTCGGCGGCTTCGTGCCCGGCTGACCGCTGCCACAGGTACGGCAACCGGTTTGCCGAGAAGTCATGGAAGCAGTGCCCCGCCTCGTGCACGAGGGTATTCACGTCGTCGGGGACGCCCACCGCGTTCATGAAGATGAACGGCTTCTTCCGCCACGAGAGGTTGGTGCAATAGCCCCCCGGCGCCTTGCCGGCTCGCGACGTGAGGTCGAGGAGCTGGTCGGTCGACATCTCGCGAAAACGCGCGCCGAGTTCAGGATCGAGCGCGTCGAACATCCGCTGGGCGGGCGTGACCAGGCCCTCGGCGTCCGTGAACGGACGCACCGGTTCGCGGGACTCCAGCTGTACGAGCGTGTCCCACGGCCGGACCGCGTCGAGCCCGAGCACCGACGCCCGGTGCGTCATCAGGCGTTCGACCAGCGGTGCGACCGTCGCCTCGACGGCCTCGTGGAAGCGCGCGCAATCATCCGGTGTGTAGTCGAAGCGGTGCTTCGCCCGGAAGGCATACATCATGTAGTCCGGGAATCCCGCGTTGGTGGCCAGTTGCTGGCGCACGGCAAGCATGCGGTCGAAGAGCGTGGAGAGGTCGCCCTTGATCGCGAGGTACGCGTCGGCGCCGGCCCGGAACGCGCGCTCGCGGATGGCACGATCCGCGACGCGGAGGAAGGGCTGCAGCTGCGGCACGGTGATCGCCTGGCCGTCCCACTCCACCGACAAGGTGCCGGTCGCCTTCTGGTAGCCCGCGACGAGCTCCTCGAGCTCGGCGAAGAGCGGCACGTTCTGCTCGCGGAAGATCTCGATGTCGGTGCGAAACTCGCGAACCACCGTTTCCATACCGGCCGGCACCCGCCCGGCTTCGACCAGCCGCTGGGCCAGGCGCACGTGCTGCTCCATCACGTTCGGGAAGATCTCCGACGACCACCGGAGGTTGGCCGCTTCCTTGTCGGGATCCGCGGTGTCGCAGGTGTAGGCAATCATCGCCATGGTCGCCGCCTCTTCCACCACTTCCTGGAGCGCCGACCAGCGCTGGAGCCACCCTTCCACGTCGCCCTCGATGGTCGCGACAGCGAGGTCGTCGTAGAGCGGAGCCAGGTCGCTCCATGTGGCATGCACCAGGTCAGCGGGCGTCGTCGGCGTGATCGTGGGCATGCGGAGCGCGTGTGATCGAGTGGTGGAGTCCTACGGCTGAGACCGGTCGTTGTGACCGGATCGCGAGTCCCGGAGTCAGCGATGCAAGGTAATGGTCGTACAATCCACTGGGGCGGGTGGGGACTCGACGCCATAGGTGACCCCGGGCGCCGGGGGCCGCACGTGCAGTCCGGTGGTCGATCGTCCGATACTCACTCGTGCCCGTTCCCTTTTCGCAGCCAATGTCCGACATCTTCCTCGTCCGCCAGCCCGTCTTCGACCGCACCGACAGTGCGGTTGGATACGAGCTTCGCTTCAAGCCGTCGGACGACGGAAGTGATCCGTTTGCTAGAAGTTACATGAGCGGGTCGTTCGAGTTCTTGCGCTCCGGCCTCCCGGCCTGGGTGCGCGCCACGCGCCAGCAGCTGGTTGAACGGATCTTCGACATCCCGGAGCCCACGGCCCTGGTGGTGCTGATCCCCGCCGACGTCGGCGCGGATGAGGAAGTGATCGCGTCCGTGACCGAACTCGCGAAGAAGGGCGTCAAGATCGTCCTGGATGAGTTCGAGCTGCCACGCGTTCCCGGGGCCCCGATCCTTCAGCTGCTCCAACAGGCGGCGATGGTGCGCATCGACCTGCGCACCCAGGACCCGGCGACGCTCGGCGCGATCGTCGCGGCCCTCAAGCGCCTGCAGAAGAAGGTCGTCGCCGACCACGTGCTGGACGCCAAGCTGCACAAGGCCTGCCTCGAGCTGGGCTTCGACGTGTTTCAGGGTCCGCACTTCAGCCGTCCCGAGCCACTGCCAGCCGCCGAGATTCCCACGTCGACGGCTGCGGCGCTTCGGCTGCTTGGCCTCGCGCGCGATCCCTCGACACCGGAACGTGAGCTCGAGCGGGTCATCAGCGCCGACCCGGGCATCACCTACCAGCTGCTGCGCATCGTCAACTCCGCCGCGTTAGGCGGGCGTGGGATCACGTCGATCCCGCATGCGCTCCGCCTCGTGGGGCGCGACAACGTGATCCGCTGGCTCGCCCTCGCCTCGGCCACCTCACGCGCGGGCAAGCGCGGCGCCGACGACGAGTTGATCCGCCAGGCCGTGCAACGCGCCCGCTTCTGCGAGCAACTCGCGGTGCCACGCACGGGCCTCGACAAGGGCACGCTCTTCCTGATGGGCCTCTTCTCGCTCCTCGACGCCGTCTTCCGCATGCCGATGTCGGAAGTGCTCGAGCGCGTGAACCTGAGCGACGACGTCAAGCAGGCGCTGCTCGACCGCACGGGCAAGTACGCCGACCCGCTGGTGATCGTGGAGTCGTACGAGCTCGGGCTGTGGGAGATGGCGGGCGAGGCGGCCGGCAATATCGGCTTGGACCCCGCGCAGCTGCCGGTGATCTATGCCGACTGTGTCCAGTGGGCCGCGGAACAGATGCCCACCAGCAAGGGCGCCGTTGCCAGGGCGTCATGACCACGCAACGCTCCTTCTGAACCTGCTGCGCCAGATGGCAGATGGCAGATGGCAGAGCCATCGGCCCCCTGCCATCTCGACTCACTCGTAGCGAAGCGCGTCGATGGGATCCAGCCGCGCCGCCCGAGAGGCGGGGAACAGTCCGAAGAGGATACCGGTCAGGCAGCTCGCGACCAGCGACGCCAGGATGGCGCCGGGCGGGATCGAGGCCTGAAGGGGCGTCGCACTCCGGATGATGAGCGACACCAGCCACCCGACCACCAGTCCGACCATCGCGCCGATCGCGGTGAGCGTGGCGGCCTCCACGAGGAACTGCCAGAGGATCACGCCCCGGGTCGCGCCTAACGCCTTGCGGACCCCGATCTCGCGCGTGCGCTCGGTGACACTGATCATCATGATCGCCACCACGCCGACGCCACCGACGATCAGGCCGATGCCCGACAGCGTGAGCATCACGAGGAAGAACACGCCGGTCATCTTGCCCCACGTCTCGAACAGCTTGTCCTGCGTGATCACCGCGAACGTGTTCTCCTGCGCCGGCCGCAGCCCCCTGGAGGCACGCAGGGTAGCGACGACGTCATCGATCGCCTCGTCGCGCGTGAAGCCCGCGCGCGGCTTCACCGTGAAGTCGATCCAGTCGATCCAGATGTTCAGGTACTTGTTGCCCGTGCTGAAGGGCACGTAGGCGCGCGGGCTCGGGGTGCCCATGAACTCGCCGCCCCCCTTGAACACCCCGATCACCTCGTAGGGCGCGCGGTTCACCTGCACCACCTTGCCTAACGGGTCGCTCTCGGCGCCGAACAGCCGCTTCTTCATCTCCTCGTTGATCACCAGCACGCGCGCCGAGTTCATGTCTTCGGCCTGCGTGAAGTTGCGCCCTTCGGTGATGTCCCCGCCGCTCGTCTCCAGCCAGTCCGACGTCGTCGCGGTGATGCGCGCCGAGGAGAGCATCCGGTCGTAATACTTCATCGCGGCGTTCGCGCCGCTGCCGACGTTGACGCCCTGGATGCTCGGCAGGCGCCGGATCGTCGAGGCCTCGGCGACGCGCAGCGGCGGGTTGCTGCGCCACTTGCACGTCTCCCCGCTGTCGTCGCAGGCCTCGAGCGAGATCGGGAAACGGTTCACGAAGAACGTCGACGGGCCGGCCTTCTCGAACTCGGAGGCCACGCCCCGGTTGATGCCGTTGATCGCCGCCGACATCACCACGACCACGAACACGCCGATGGCGATGCCCAGGATGGTGAGCGCGGCACGCACGCGGTTGGCGCGCAGGGCGTCGATCGCCATCACGACGCCCTCGAACAGGCCTGAGATGCGGGAACCGAAGGCCATCGCCTACTCCTGCCGCAGCGCGGCGACCGGATCGAGGCGCGACGCGCGGCTCGCCGGATAGACCCCGGAAATGATTCCCACGCCGCCACCGACGACGACCGCCACCACCACCGACCACGTCTCCACCGCCGTCGGGAGCGGGGACAGCGCCGAGATCAGGTAGGCCAGCCCGTAGCCGATCGCGATGCCCAGGGCGGCCCCGAAGAGGGCCAGCGTCGTGGACTCCACGAGGAACTGCGACAGGATGTCACGGCGACGCGCGCCTAACGCCTTCCGCACGCCGATCTCGCGCGTCCGCTCCGCCACCGCCACCAGCATGATGTTCATGATCACGATCGACCCGACGATCAGCCCGATCGCGGGGAGGGCGATGCCGGCCATCACGAGGAAGCCCTGGATCTTCTTCCAGAACTCGAGCGCGCTGTCCGACGTCTGCAGCGAGAAGTTGTCCTTCTGCGACGGCCGGAGTCCGCGATGGGCCCGCATGAACTGGCGGATGTCCTCCATCGTGGCCTGCATCTGCAGGTCGTCAGGCAGCTTGATGATGATGCCGTCGATGATCCCCGTGGGGTTCACCAGCCGGCGTGCCGGCGCCTTGTACGGCACCACGGCGAACTTGTCGAGCGAGATGCCGAACGCGCTCCCCTGCTTCTCGGCCACGCCGATCACCTGGTAGGGAATGGCGCCGATCTTGAGCTCGCGCCCGATCGGATCGAGGCCCTTGTAGAAGTGCTCGCGGAGGTCCTCCCCGATCACCACCACCGGCGACCCGAGGTCGTACTCCTGAAGCGTCGGAAACCGCCCCACGGAGAGCCCCATGTTCTTCTGGGCGAACCAGTCGCCGTCCACCACGCTCAGGCTGATGCCGCGGGGCCGGCCGTAGCGCGACTCCACGTTCACGTTGTCCTCGGAGTACATGGCCCACGAGGCACTCGGGGGGAGCTGCTCGACCACCGGCTGCATGTCCGTCTCCCGAAGGCGCGGGCGGGCGTTCCATTCGCGCCACTCCGAGTCGTCGATGTCGCCCATGGTGATGTTCGGGCGCCGGCGCAATTCGAAGGAGTTCTTCGGGATCAGCTTCCCGATCAGGTCCTCCTCCATGAACCGCCCCATGCCACTCACGATCGACACGATCGCGATGAGGAACATCACACCAATGGTGACCCCCAGGAGCGTGAAGAAGCTTTTGAGCTTCTGGGACCGGATGGTGGCCAGGGCGAGACGGATGGCTTCGAAGAGCGACATGGTGACGGGCCTACGCTCGACGCGGAGGGGGGGTTTCAGGCGTCGGGGGCCTAGTGGACTAGTTGACTAGTGGACTAGTCGTGGGGACGCGTGGGCGAGCGGGACGCCGCCCTGCCGCACTCGGCCACTCGACCACCACTACTCCACTAGCCCACTAGTCCCCCCGTCTATTTGTAGATCCGGTACGCCCGGACCTGCTCCGCAAACGCCGCGGACTCCCGGTCCAGGATCGGGATGAGCGCCTCGATCCCTCCGTCCGTCTCCACCGCCTTGCGTAGCCGGTCGGAGCCCGAGAGCCGATCGATCGAGCTCTCCCGCCAGCGGAATTCCTTCTGGTGGCGCTGATAGATCGCGCGGAGCATGTGCAGGCCGACCACGTGGGGCTGCACGCGCTCGCGATCGCTCACCACGACCACGATGACGGGGATGGTCTCCCCGCCAAACTTGAATCCGGCCTCGACCTGCTGGCTCGCCGAGTCGAACACCACGCCGGGGATCCGCTTCGCATTGAGTGCATTCGCAATCACCCCCGCGTCCGTCAGCCACGAGGCCCCGACCATCTGGAAGGGCATCTGCATGCCGCGCCCCTCGTTGAGGTTCGTCCCCTCGAAGAAGACGGTGCCAGTGTACACCAGGGCGGCGTCCCCGGACCGGATATTGGGGGACGGATTGAGCCACGAGAGCCCGGTCTCGTTCCACCACATCGACGGGCGGTAGTTTTGCATCGGAACCACGGTCAGCTCGGCCTTCACCTGCCCCGTCTTGACCAGGTAGTTGGCCAATTCCCCGATCGTGAGCCCGTAGCGCAGGGCGACCGGGTACTGGCCCACAAAGGAGCGGTACTTCGCGTCGAGGACGCCGCCTTCCACGCGATCGTTGCGGATGAGGTTCGGGCGATCGAGCACGATGAACGGCTTCCTTGCTGCCTCGGCGGCGAGCGCCATCGTCCATGGGTAGGTGTAAACGCGTGCGCCGACGTCCTGGATGTCGTAGACGAGCACGTCGACGTCCTTGAGCATCGCCGCTGTCGGGACGCGCGTTTCGCCGTACAGGGAGTGCACGGGCACGCCCGTCGCCGAATCAACGAACGACGCAATGTGGTCGCCGGCCCTCGCGACACCTCGGATCCCGTGCTCTGGCCCGTACAGCGCAGTGAGCCGCACGCCCGGGGCCGCGTGCAGCAAGTCGACCGAGCTCTTCCCCATCGGGCCCTGACCCGTGTGGTTCGTGATCAGCCCCACGCGCTTGCCACGCACGAGGTGGATCGAATCGGTGAGGAGCACCTCGAGCCCGGTACGAACACGGGAGCCCTGGGCCTGAACGGGGGCGGCGGTGAGGCACGGGAGCGTGGCAGCCAGCCACGCAGCATGGAAGAGGAGTCGCGAGCGCATGGGCGGATTCTACCCCGGTCGCGATCGGATGTCAGCGCGCGATCGACTCTGGGCACCGAAAGCGCTTTCACCAGCGCGGTCAATCCGTCACTTTTCGAGTGGTGAAGAGCGGACTCCTCCGTAAACTCTGGCGCGCCGTCCTCTGGATCGCCGTGGCGGCACTCGTCGGGCCGATCGTGCTCGCCCTTCCCCTCAATTTCGTCCAGCCCGTGACCACGATGGTCATGTTGCGACGTGCGGGGCAGCGCATGGTGGCTGGAAAGGAGCCGATCTACCCGAAGCGCGACATCGTCCCGCACAATGAGATCTCCGACCACCTGCGCCGTGCGGTGCTCGCGAGCGAAGACGATCGTTTCTACCTGCACTACGGCTTTGACCTCAAGGAGATCGAGAACGCGCTCGAGAAGGCCAGGCGCGGGCGAAAGCTTCGCGGGGCGTCGACGATTACGCAGCAGGTGGCGAAGAACCTCTTCCTGTGGGAAGGGCGGTCCTTCATTCGCAAGGGCTACGAGGCGTACCTGACGCTCGTCCTCGAGACCTGCCTGTCGAAGGACCGCATCCTCGACCTCTACCTCAACCTTGCCGAATGGGGCGACGGCGTGTTCGGCGCCGAGATGGCGGCACAGGTACACTACCGGAAGCCGGCGAAGGCCCTCACGCGCGACGAGGCCGCGCGCCTCGCCGCCGTCCTGCCCGCGCCACAGCGCTGGTCACCCCGGGGATCGATCGCGTCCCGGCGCGCGTCCACGATCC
>JACMLI010000487.1 GCA_014379705.1 Gemmatimonadaceae bacterium | reverse complement strand
GGCGCCATCGGGCGTGCGCGCGCCGGCATGACGGCTCGGGAGATCCTCGACGCGTACTATCCCGGGACGTCGCTGGCACGCCTGACGACGGGGCGACGATAACTTGACCATGTCCTCATGACGGTATCCGGATGACGACGCCCGTGCGGTTGGTGGTGGTGGGGGCAGGGGCGATCTCGCAACTCACGCACCTTCCTGTCCTCTCGAAATTGCGCGGGGTGCAGCTCGCCGCCCTGGTCGACAACGACCGGGCCAAGGCGCGTGCCCTCGCCGACCGCTTCGGCATTCCCGACGTCTTCACCGATCTCGAGGACGCGCTCGAGTACGGCGGAGTCGACGCCGCCGTCGTGGCCACGCCGAATCACCTGCACGAGCCACACGTGCTCGAGGCGCTCGCGTCCAAGCTCGATGTATTCTGTGAGCGCCCGCTCTCGCTCAACGCGCGCGGGGTCGAGCGCATCCTCCTCGCCGCGACGCGTGCCGGGCGCAAGGTCGTCGTGGGGAACAACCATCGCTTCCGCTCCGACGTGCAGGCGATGGTGCGCTTCCTTCGTGGCGACGAGCTTGGCCGATTGACGGGGGTTCGCGCCGGGGCGTACCAGCCGCGGGGACGCATCGAGGGATGGCGGACGCGGCGGCAGGAGAGCGGTGGGGGTGCCCTCTTCGAGCACGGCTTTCCGCTCCTCGACCTTGCCATGTGGGTCACCGATTTTCCGGCTCCCGAACGCGTGTGGGCGAGCATGCAACGCGCACGCGGTGCGAACGCCGTGGAGGAGACGGCGCTGCTCGTCGTGGAGTGCGCGCACGGCCTGACGCTGACGTTCGACCTCAACTGGGTGTACGTCGGGGACGAGGAGCGCTGGTGGTTCGAGACGCTCGGCCAGCGGGGGAGTGCACGCCTGGCCCCGCTGCGCGTGCTGAAGGAACTGAATGGCGCGCCCGTGAACGTTTCCCCCACCGGGGCGTCGGCCCGCGAGAACGCGTTCATCCAGTCCTATCGCGCCGAACTCGCGCACTTCCTTGCCGTCGTGCGCGGCGAGCAGGAGTACGAGCCGCCGACGGACCAGGTGATCGTGCACCGGATCCTCGAGGCAGCCTACAAGTCCGCAGAAGACGGCAAGGAAGTCCGCTTCTGATGCGCGGAGTGCGGTCGATGGCGTCTCGCCTCGTGCGCGCCCTGGGGAGCGTCAGCCTCGCCCTGGCCCTGGGCACGCTTCACCTCGGGGCACAGGCGGCCCCGATCGCGCCCGCGGTCACCGAGGTGCCAGGGTCCGAACTCGAGATCTACGTGATGACGATGGGTCAGGGAGACCCGATCTGGGAGCGCTTCGGCCACAATGCGCTGGGCATCCGCGATCGGGCGACCAACACGAACGTCGTCTACAACTGGGGGGTGTTCCGCTTCGCCGATGGCGACTTCCTGCCTCGCTTCATCCGCGGGGACACGCGCTACTCGGTGGAGGGCTACGACGCCGCGCTCACGGTGGCGTACTACGAAAGCGTGAACCGTGGCGTCGAGATCCAGGAGCTCGACCTCACCCCGGCGCAGAAACTCGCGATCCGCGAATACGTGGAGTGGAATGCGCGGGAGGAGAACAAGTACTACCGCTACGACTACTTTGGCGACAACTGCTCGACGCGCGTGCGCGACGTGATCGACCGCGCCCTCGCCGGCACGCTCCGCCAGCAGTTCGACACGATCCCGAGCGGTCTAAGCTTCCGCGATGAAGCGCGTCGCCTCACTGAGGGCGACATCCTCTACACGGGGATCGACATCGGTCTCGGATCTCCCTCCGACCGGCAGATGTCGCAATGGGAGGCCATGTTCATTCCCATGACCTTCCGCGACCTGTTGCGCAGCGTGAAGGTCACCGGGACCGACGGCGCCGTACGTCCGCTCGTGTCGGCCGAACGCGTGGTGTTCAAGTCGACGCGCATGCCTGAACCCGCGACGCACGCCGACCACCAGTTGGCGTTCCTGCTCATCGGCTGCGGCATCGCCGGGCTGTTCTTCGTGGTTGGCGCGCTCATTCCCGCCGGGGGGCGCACGCTCGCCGCCGCGTGGTGCGTGATCGCCGGGATTTTCGGCGTGCTGCTCGTGGGGCTCTGGGGCTTCACCCGCCACGTGTGGGCCTACGAGAACGTGAACCTGCTGTATTTCAACCCGCTCTGGTTCGGCGTGGCCTGGCTGGTCGCACGCCGCGCGGGCCTCGGCTCGACGGCGCGTCGCTTCATCCTCCTCTGTG
>JACMLI010000486.1 GCA_014379705.1 Gemmatimonadaceae bacterium | reverse complement strand
TTGCCTATGCCAACGCCGACCATCGCGCCGACCGCGGCACCAGCGCGCGCACGCTCCGCGACACCGACAATCGCCTGCGGCCGCTTGCGCCGGGGGATCTCGACGGACCCCTATTGACCGGGGGCACGCCGGAGACCGAGGTCGTTGCGGCGCTCGCGCAACGTCCCGAGGACTTCGTGGTGCCCAAGCACCGCTGGAGCGCGTTCCACGGGACCTACCTCGACACGGCGCTACGCGCACGCGCCATCGACACCGTCATCCTTTGCGGTGGCTCCACCGACGTGGGGATCGCCGCGACCGCGTTTGCCGCCCGCGACCTGGACTACAACCTCGTGA
Organism: Gemmatimonadaceae bacterium; assembly: GCA_014379705.1. Classification (GTDB taxonomy): domain Bacteria; phylum Gemmatimonadota; class Gemmatimonadetes; order Gemmatimonadales; family Gemmatimonadaceae; genus RBC101. The sequence goes on along the minus strand of JACMLI010000486.1, from coordinate 1,784 downwards.
TCGCTTCGGACGCGTGCACCTCGCCCGAGCAGGACAACCACGACCAGCTGATGCGCCGCGTGTTCCCGCGCATGGCGCGCGTGCGCACATCGGACGCGGTATGCCAGATGCTCCGACAAGCGATGTAGCGAGGGCCTATCATGGGCCGCACGGCGCAGATGGCCCTGCAACACGCGCCGCCGGCCCTGTCGAACCCTTCTCGGACCCTTGGGAGCCTTTCCGTGCGCATCTGCTTGGCCGCCCTCGTCGTCCTGGTCCTGCCCTACTCGGTGCGGGGTGCCACGTCGTTCTCCCCCGACATTTCGGGCCTCTGGTGGAACCCGGATGAGTCCGGCTGGGGCGTGAACCTCATCCAGCAGGGAAGCACGATCTTCGCGACGTTCTTCGTCTACGGCGCCGACGGACGGCCGAGCTGGTTCACCGCCTCCGACATGCGCGGCCCCTCGGCGCCGGGCGAGCCGATGGTCTTCTCCGGCAAGCTCTACGAAAGCACGGGCCCCGCGTTCTCGTCGTCCTTCGACCCCAACGCCGTCGTCCGGCGCGAAGTCGGGAACGCGACGTTCGAGTACCTGAGCCTCAACGAGGGCACGCTCACCTACTCGGTCAACGGCGTCCCGGTGACGAAGCAGATCCGTCGCCAGACCTGGGCCCTCAACGACATCACCGGCCATTTCATCGTCAATCGGGTCCTGCGTGGGCAGAATTGCGATCCCGCCACGCCGGTCATCGAGCAACTGGGCGTGATGGAGGTGGTGCGAGGACCGGACGACGCGGTGCACATCCTCAATCGTCCCATCGCGCCGTACGCTGCCCTTTCGTGCGGCTACAGCGGAACCTATTCCCAGGACGGGCGGATGGGGACGATCAGGGGTGGGCACACGTGCGGCAACATGACGTCGGGCGATTTCGTGCTGTCGGAGGTCGAGGTCAGCCCCCAGGGGTTCAGCGCGAAGCTTACCCAGACCTTCATGGGCTGCACGCGCTCCGGCACGTTCGGTGGGCCGCGCGCCACGGTGCCGGCAACGTCGAACTAGGCCGCCGCGCACTTCCGCGAGCGGATTGCCGAAATGAAAGCCCGGCAGTCTAGCGACTGAGCTGTGGTGCCGGGAGGGGGAATCGAACCCCCATGGTGTTGCCACCGCGGGATTTTGAGTCCCGTGCGTCTACCAATTCCGCCATCCCGGCAATGTGTGTCCGTGCCTGCCGGCGTTGAGCGGCGGCTTGCCGTCCGCTCGAACGCCGTTCCCGCTCTCAATCACCGGGAACTGTGACGAAATTATAATCGGTCGGTGCATCTCTCCGATTTCGACTACGACCTTCCCCCCGAGCTGATCGCCCAGCATGCCGCCGCCGAGCGCACCGCGAGCCGCCTGCTGCACCTCGATGGCCGCACCGGCGCGCTCACGGACCGCGGCTTCCAGGACATCGTCGGGCTGCTCGATGCCGGTGATGTGCTGGTGGTGAACGACACGCGCGTCATCAAGGCGCGGCTGCACGGGCGCAAGGACAGCGGCGGCGAGGTGGAGGTGCTGGTGGAGCGCGTGCTCGACGCGCATCGCGCGCTGGTGCAGGCGCGGGCGAGCAAGCCGCTGAAGGCAGGGCGGCGGCTGGTGTTCGGCAGTGTCGAGGCGGAAGTCGCGGGTCGCGAGGGCGAGTTCTACGAGTTGCGCTTCGGCGAGGGCGTCCTCGACGTGCTGGCCCAGCAGGGCGAGCTCCCGCTGCCGCCGTACATCACCCACGCGGCCGACGGCGAGGACGAGGCCCGCTACCAGACGGTCTACGCG
>JACMLI010000485.1 GCA_014379705.1 Gemmatimonadaceae bacterium | reverse complement strand
GCGCGTTGGGCTCGTGGGCCACTCATGGGGCGGGTACGAGGCCGCGTACACCCCGACGCTGACGACGCTCTTCGCCACCTCGATCGCCGGGGCGCCCATCACGAACTTTCTCTCGTTCGCGGGCGCGTTTCACTGGACTCCGGGCATCCCGGAGTTTACGCACTGGGAAACCGGGCAGGCGCGCATGGCCAAGCCTCCGTGGGAGGACTTCGAGGGGCACGTCCGCAATTCCCCCGCGGCCTTCGTGCAGAACATCAAGCGCCCGGTGCTCGTGATGTTCGGCGACGCCGATGGCACGGTCGACTGGCACCAGGGAGTCGAGTTCTACAACTTCGCGCGCCGCGCGGGCAAGCAGGACTTTGTGATGCTGGTGTATCCCGGCGAGGATCACGGGCTGCGCCAGAAGCAGAACCAGGTGGACTACCACCGCCGCATCCTGCAGTGGTTCGGGCACTGGCTGAAGGGAGAGCCGGCGCCGGCGTGGGTGACGCAAGGGGTGGCGTGGCAACGGCCGGCGGTGGTACAGCCGTGAATGGTGAATCGTGAATCGCGAACGGTGATCAACCATGAGTGAAACCTCCCCGCCGACTCGCGTCAGCTTCCTTGGGGCCTCCACGCAGGTCCCATTCCCCATTCACCATTCACTATTCACCACCTTCACCGTTCTCCTCCTCGCGACAGCGGCCAACGCCCAGGACGCGGGAAAGCAGCCCGACGGCGAGTGGCGCGTGCATCATCGCGACTACGCCGGCACGCACTACTCGCCGTTGTCCCAGATCGACAAGTCCACCGTCAGCAAGCTGGGGGTCGCGTGGCGCTGGTCGCCGGACAGTGCGGAGCGACCGCCCGACGTGCGCAACATCTCGACGCCCCTCATGGTGAAGGGGACGCTCTACTTCACGAGCGGGATCAATCGCTCGGTGCTCGCCGTGGACGCGGGGACGGGCGCAGTGAAGTGGACCTGGGTGTGGGACGACGGCGCGCGCACGCGTGTCGCGCCGCGGCGGGGATCGGGGCGCGGCATCTCCTACTGGGTCCAGGGCACGGACGAGCGGATCTTCGTCGTGACACCGGGCTTTCGCCTCGTGGCCCTCGATGCGCGCACGGGCAAGCCTGTCCCGGCGTTCGGCACCGATGGAGTCGTGGACCTCAAGACGCACCTCGGCGTGCCACTCAACGTCGATAGCGCGGCCATCGGATCGAGCTCCCCGCCGCTCGTGTGGGGCAACACGGTCGTGATGGGGCCGGCGCTCGAAGTCGGACTGCAGCCGCGCTCGCGCACCAACGTGCCCGGGCGGATCCTCGCCGTGGACGCGCGCACCGGGGCGTTCAAGTGGCGATTCAACACCATCCCCGTGAAGGGAGAGCAGGGAAACGAGACGTGGGAGGACCGCTCGTGGACCTACACGGGAAATGCTGGCGCGTGGGCGCCCCTCTCGCTCGACGCGCGTCGCGGGTGGGTGTACCTCCCCGTCGAGGCAGCCACGGGCGACTACTACGGCGGCCACCGCCACGGCAACAACCTCTACTCCACGTCGATCGTCGCGCTGGACATTCGCACGGGCAAGCGGGTGTGGCACTACCAGGTCATCCACCACGACATCTGGGACTTCGACAACCCGGCTGCGCCGATCCTCGCCGATGTCACCATCGCGGGTCGCCGCCGCGAAGTGCTCGTGCAGCTCACCAAGCAGTCCTTTGCCTACGTGCTCGATCGAGGCACCGGACGCCCGATCTGGCCGATCGTCGAACGCGCCGTGCCGCCATCGGACGTCCCCGGTGAGCGCGCCTCGCCCACGCAGCCGATTCCCACACGACCCGCGCCCTACGATCGTCAGGGGTTTTCCACCGATGACCTGATCGACTTCACCCCCGCGCTCAAGGCGCGTGCGCTCCAGGTCATCACGCCGTATCGCCTTGGTCCGTTGTTCACGCCCGCGTCGCTCGCCGATGCCCCGGACGGGACCCGGGGTACGCTGTCGATGCCCGGCAGCGTCGGCGGTGCCAACTGGGAGGCCGGCGCGCTCGACCCCGAGACGGGCATGCTCTACGTGGGGTCATTCACCAACCCCGCCGTCCTCGCGATGACCAACGATCCGAAGCGGTCGGACATGAACTACATCCTGGCCGGGGGTGGCGGCGCACCGCAGGTCGACGGCCTGCCGCTCGTGAAGCCCCCCTGGAGCCGCATCACCGCGATCGACCTGCGCACAGGGGAACACGCATGGATGCAGGCGGCCGCGGAGACGCCCGACGCGGTGAAGAACCACCCGCTCCTCGCCGGCGTCACGCTGCCACGCACGGGCGGCTTCACGCGTCCCGTGATCCTCGTGACGAAGACGCTGCTCTTCACCGGCGAAGGCTCCGGTGGCGCGCCGATCCTGCGCGCGCTCGACAAGCGCACGGGGGAAGTCGTCTGGTCGATGCCGATGCGGGGTGCCGTTACCGCACAACCGATGACGTACCTCCACAACGGCAAGCAGTACCTCGCCGTGTGGACCGGCACCGCCCGCGGCAGGCCACCCACGGAACTCACGGTGCTGTCGATCCCCTAACATGCGACGTTCGTCGCTCCGGCGCAGGCCGGAGCCCGTGTCGTTGTGGTGGGAGAACCCCAACTCGGGGCCCCGGATTGGCAGTTACTTGTCAGGAATGGGGTTGAGTACCGCGACTGCGAGGCGCCCCAGTCCGTTACGTTGCAGGGATGAAGAAAAGTGCCTCAGCCGCCCCCGATACTCCCGCGCCGTCCTTCTCCTCCCTCGGCCTCGACCCTCGCCTCGTCGAAGCCCTGACGGGGCTCGGTTATGAAGAGCCAACGGAGATCCAGGCGCAGGCGATCCCCGTGCTCCTCTCCGGTCGCGACCTCGTCGGCCAGGCGGCCACGGGGACGGGCAAGACAGCGGCCTTCGCCCTGCCATTACTGCAGCAGCTGGCCGCGTCGGACCGGAAGCGCGGGGCGCCCGGGGCGCTCATCCTCGTGCCCACGCGCGAACTCGCCATGCAGGTCGCTGAGGCCGTGCATCGGTATGGCCGCGCGCTCGGCATCACGGCACTGCCGATATATGGCGGCGCGTCGATGGATGGGCAGTTGCGATCCCTCAAGCGCGGGGTCGACGTCGTCGTCGCCACCCCGGGCCGCGCGCTCGACCACCTGCAGCGCAAGACGCTCAAGCTCGATTCGCTGGCCGTGGTGGTGCTCGACGAGGCGGACGAGATGATGGACATGGGCTTCGCCGAGGACCTCGAGGCGATCCTCGCCGCGACGCCGTCGTCGCGACAAACCGTGCTCTTCTCCGCCACCCTCGCCCCACGCGTGGTGGCCATTGCGGGCAAGTACCTGCGCGACCCCGTGCGCGTGACGATTGCGCACGCGCCGCGACCCGCGAGCGAGGCTCCGCAAGTGCGCCAGGAGGCGTACATCGTCGCCCGCGCGCACAAGATCGCCGCCCTCGGTCGCGTGCTCGACGTCGAGCAGCCGGCGTCGGCGATGATCTTCTGCCGCACCCGCACGGAAGTCGACGAACTCACCGAGAAGCTGAGTGCGCGCGGCCTCCGCGCGTCGTCGCTCCATGGTGGGCACAACCAGCAGCAGCGCGACCGCGTGATGGCCGCCTTCCGCGGCCGCTCCACCGAGCTCCTCGTGGCCACCGACGTGGCCGCACGCGGGCTCGACGTGAAGCACGTGAGCCACGTGATCAACTACGACGTGCCGGCAGCCGCGGAGAGCTACGTGCACCGCATCGGCCGCACGGGACGCGCCGGGCGTGAAGGCGTCGCGATCACCTTCGCCGAGCCGCGCGAGCACCGGCTCCTGCGCAACATCGAGGCGGAGATCCGGCAGAAGATCACGGTGAAGCCCGTGCCCACGCTCGCCGACATGCGCACGCGGCGTCTCGAGGCACTGCAGTCGCGATTGCGCGACACGATCATCGAGGGGAACCTCGATTCGGTGCGCGTCGTCGTCGAGTCGCTCGCCGAGGAATACGACATCATGGACGTCGCCGCAGCCGCGGTGCGGCAGCTGATGACCGGTGACGATGCAGACACCGTCGAGGAGATTCCCTCGGGCATTCCCACGGCATCGGGCAAGGCGTCGTCGGGCAAGGTGCGGCGCGAGGTCAGCGGTACGCGCGAACGTGTGTTCATCGGTGGTGGCCGGAAGCTCAAGATCCGCCCTGGCGACATCGTCGGCGCGATCGTCACGCACACGCAACTCGACGCCCGCAGCCTTGGCACCATCACGATCCTGGATCGCCATTCGCTCATCGACGTGCCGGCCGATTCCGCCCAGATGGTCGTGGACGCGGTGGGGAAGTTCGGGATCAAGGGGAAGAAGCTCACCGTGCGCCGCGACTCGAAGCATCGCTAGTTCGTCGCTCCGGCGAAGAACGTCACCGGAGCCGGGCCGGAGCCGGTATCGCTGCAGCGCTCTGTGCTCGACCACCCTAGCGAGGCGTTCCCCGTACGACCGGGTTTCGCAAGGTGCCCACGCCTTCGACCTCGACCTCCACGACATCGCCTGGGTTGATCGGCTTCGTGGTCCCGGGCGTGCCCGTGTAGATCACGTCGCCGGGAATGAGCGTCACGTACTGACTCACGTAGCTCACGATGGAGCGCACGTCGAAGATCAGGTCCTTCGTACGCTGTGATTGCACGACCTCGCCGTTGAGCCGCGTCTGCAACAACAGGTCGTCGGCATTCAACCCGGTCACGATCACCGGACCAAGCGGACCGAACGTGTCGGAAGCCTTCGCGCGGAACCACTGCAGGTCCGTGCGCTGCCAGTCGCGCTCACTCACGTCGTTGCCGACCGTGATCCCGAAGACGTACGAGAGCGCGTCCTCCCTGGAGACCTTCGACGCGCGCTTGCCGATCACGAGGACCATCTCCCCCTCGAAGTGCGCATTCTTCGCGTCGGGCGGCAGCACGATGTTTTCGCCGTGTGCGATGATCGACGTGGGGTACTTGGCGAAGAGCCCCGGATACTGCGCCGACGGACGCTCGCCGAGGTGGCTCTTGTAGTTGAGTCCGACGGCGATGACCTTCGACGGTTCGACCGGCGGGAGCAGCTTCACACTCGATAACTCCACTCGCTTCCCCGTCGGCGCGGGCTTCGAAAAGAGGTCCCCGCGGAGTTCGCGAATCGTACTTCCCTCCAGGATTCCCCAGGTCGGTGCGGTGCCCGACACATAGCGCACGTACTTCACGGGAGCCTGCGCCACGAGGGGCACGGCGATGAGCGAGAGCGCGAGGGCGATGCGGAGGCGGGGGATCATCGGGGCTCGGAGTCGGTTGCCCTTCCAATCAACCGCCCCCCGACCGCGCGTCCAGAGTACCGGGAGACTGGTTCGACGCGCCAGCAGGCCCTAGAGTGCAGGTACCCCCAGCCCGCGAGCATTCGCATGGCGACCACCGTCCTGGAGCAGCCGAGAGAAGCGCGCACGCACAGCGCGGGCCTTGGCCGTACCCTGGCACTCGATGCGACGATTCCCGCCGTGCTCTTCGCTTCGGCGGCGATCGTCATCGGGCTGCATTGGGACATCTCATGGCACCGCGCCATCGGCCGCGACACGTTCTGGAGCCCGCCGCACGTCCTCGAGCAGGTGGCTGCGTCCATGGCCGGGCTCTTCTGCGGCTGGCGCGTGATCTACACCTCGTTCCTTGGCACCGACGCGGACCGGGCCGGCGCGGTGCGCTTCTGGGGAATCTTCTACGGTCCGTTAGGCGGGTGGGTGTGCATCTGGGGCACGATCGCGATGATCAGCTCCGCGCCATTCGACGACTGGTGGCACAACGCCTACGGCCTCGACGTGGAGATCCTCACGCCCCCGCATGTCTGGCTCCTCCTCGGCATGGTGACCGTGCAGCTCGGCGCGATGCTGATGATGCTGGCGGGGCAGAATGCCGGCGTGGGGCGCGTGAACGGCGTGGGGGTTCGGGAGTTCGCGGGCACCGGCGGCGCGCACGCCGCGCTCTTCGCGACGTCCATGGGCCTCATCGTGCTGATGGCGGCGACGATGGTGTTCGAGTACACCGGGGTGCCGAACATGCATCACTCCCCGCTCTTCTTTCAGATCTCGGGCGGGATCTTCCCGCTGTTGCTGC
>JACMLI010000484.1 GCA_014379705.1 Gemmatimonadaceae bacterium | reverse complement strand
GATCGCCGGCCGGGCCGGCACGACACCCGTATCTCCCGTAGCGATCCAGCGCGTGAGTCCACCGAGGTCGCTCACCTGCGCGTGGAAACGCATCGTGCCGTCCTTGCCCTCCACCAGCCCCAGGTGCCCATCGGCCGTCACCGAACCGAACGACGCCTTGGCGGACAACGTGTCCACCTGCAGGACGCCATCTGCGGCGCGGGCCACGACAGCGACATCGCGGAACTCGGCGCTGTCGATCATGAACAGCTTGAGGCGCGAGTCGACCTCGGCACGCAGCGTTGCGGGATCCGTCCCGCGCCCCGCGATGGTCGTCTCGCCGTCCACGATCATGATCGGAAGCGCGGGCACCATGGCCTGCGGCGCGAAATCGAATACCGCCACCTTGGCCGCGTAGTCGAGCGTATCGCCGGCGAGGGTCCGGATGGTCCCGTCTGCCGTCAGTCGCCCGCGCCCGGGAAGCACCAGGTCCGCGGTGACCACCAGGTCATTCGTGGGACCCTTCGCCGTGACGCGTCCATGGGTCTGACCCACCACGTCCACGCTGTCGACGAAGTGTTCGATGAGGTCGAGGTCGAGACGCTGGACGTTCGCCACCAGGTCGAGGCGGTTGCCATCGCGCGGCATCACGCTCCCCTCGACGAGCGCGCGAGAGAGGTTCTGCCCCTCCGTGTGCACGATCGACATCGAACCGGACATCCGACCTGCCATCGAGCCGCCGACGGTTCCCTCCACCGAGACGAGACCGCCGACCGGGGATTCGGTGTCGAACTCGCGCAGGAGGCTCAGGGGCACACGGTCGGCCCGCACGAACAGGCGGTCCGCACGCATCACCTCGCCGAAGCCCACGCCCCCCCGCGCCGTGAATCCAAATGCGGGATGCCGGTACGCCTCGACCTGCGCGTTCACGTCGACCCGCATCGCGTCCACGGACCCCGAGAACTTCGCGCGCCCCGTGGCTTCGCCGTCGACCGGGATGTCGAGGCCCGGCACCAGTTGCTCCACGAGCGCCGACGAGAGGCGTCGAAGGCGCAGGTCGGCACTGGGGAAACGCACCACGCTGTCGATGGCGATCGAGATATCGCCTTCGGCGCGCGCCGTGCCCGCCGTGACGAGTGCCTGTTGCACGATGTACTCGCTCGTGCCGCTGTCGCGCATGGCGAGTTGCAGCTGCATGCGTCCCGTGCCGCTGTCCGGCAGGGGCAGGTAGAGGGTGCGCACATCGGCAAAGGCGACACGCGGGACGTCGAGCGTCGCAAGGAGGTCGCCACTCGCAACCATGTAGGTCAGCGTGCCAGTGGCGTCCGTGGCCGGGAGGCGCAACACCAGGTTGGGGATGGAGACGCTGTCCTGCCCGGCCCGCACGTTGCCGGCGAAATGACGGACATCGAGCGGCGGCGGATTGAAGGGCGCCGCAATCAGCGCCAGCGAATCAACCTGGGCCCGGACGTCGCGATCGTCGGGGTCGGCAATGGTGGCTTCCACGATGTGCCCGTTGATCGCCGTGAAGGCCATGTGCTGCGTGAACCCTGCCTCGACGCTCGCGATGCGCAGGCGCGTACGCCCGTGGAGGGCCTCGCGCACCAGGCTGTCCCGCGCGGCAGGAGAGAGCGACTCATCAGGCGCCCACGGCCGCACCACCTGGAGGTCACCGTCGCGAAGCGTGACGTTGCGCATCGTGATCCAGTCGCCGAGCCCGCTCGCGGTGTCGCCCGGCGTTCCCTCGCCACGCGGGAAGATGCGCTCGTAGTTCCACGTGCCATCGGCCGACTGTGTCAGGTGGATGACGGGCCGCGAGAGCACGACGTCGGAGAGCGCGATACGGCTCTTGAGCAGTCCCCAGCTGTCGAGGTGCGCCGCGAGTCGGTCGACCTGGAACAAGGGCGCACCGGTGCTGTCGGCGATCGAGACGTCCACCAGGGTGAACGCGCCGAGCACGTTGCCTTCGATGCGACCGATGCGCACGGTCCCGCGAGCGATGTCGCCCAGGAACGACAGGGCCACGCGACGCACGCGCTCGCGTGCGAAGTCCGTGCGGGTGATCGCACCGAAGAGGAGGAGCGCGACGACCACGACGATCGCAAGCGTGAAGACGAGAAAGCGTGAGAAGCGGCGCATCAGAAGGCGGGCCCGATGGCGAGGTGAAGCGTCAGACGGCTGAGCACCTGCTTGAGCGCGCCCCCGGTGGCCTCGGCCTGGTCGTACCGGCGCGGGGTGGCGAGGGTGACCAGGCGGAACGAGCCGTCGCTATTCGTGACCTGCGTGACCACGGGGAGGTTCTCGACGAGGCGCGGTCGCAAGCCGAGGTCGAGGCGCACCGGCCCGACCGGCGTGTCGAAACGGATGCCGAAGCCCGGCGTGATCGACGCCGAGGCACCGAGGAGGTCGGAGAAGCGACTCGTGCCGATGACAGCGCCGTCGACGAAGACCGCGCCGCTGAGTCCCGCCGCGAACGCGAGCGGGAACCGGTACTCGACGCTCGCCTCACCCAGGGCCGTGCCGCCTAACGGGCGTGGCTGGAAGGCGTTGGCGCCAAGACCGGCGATGTTGGGATCGCACGACGCGTCGGCGAGACTCGCGGCGGTGCACCTCACGCCGGCAGTGCCCACCAGACTGTCCGGGTCGATCGTGAGGATCCGCGGGCCGAGCTGGTTCTCCCCGTAGCCGCGCACCGACCGCGAGCCGCCGGCAAAGAAGAGCTTGCGCGGATGGATCACGGGGTCGTCGCTCTCGGGGACGCCCAGGCGCCGGTTGGCGGCCGAGGTTGCACCCACGAATCCGAAGCGGACGCGTCCCGCCAGCACGCCGCGGCGGGAGATGCGCCGGTATGTGCTCGCGCTCAGGGAGGCCCGGTTGTAGCTGAAGTCCGACGCCGTGAACGCCGATGCGTGCTCGAGGTCGAGGCGCGCCCGGCTCCCCGTCGTCGGGGACAGCGGATCATCGCTCCGGTCGAGTTGCGCGACGAACGACAGCGGGGCGAGGGGATGGCGCGCGGCCACGACCTCGATCGCCGAGGCCAGGCATACGCCGACCGCCACGCAGAAGTAGACGTCGGACGCATCGATGCGGGCTGCTTCGTATGTGTAGTCGATCGTGACGCTCGACTGCCGGAGCGTGCGGGTCATGGCGAGCGACGCACCGGCCCCCACGTCGGTGACCACGCCGGGGATGCTCCGACGATGCGTGAAGATCGAAAACCCCAGCTGGTTGTCGGGCCCGAGGAACCAGGGTTGCGCCAGGTCCGCGCTGGCCGAGAAGGTCGGGCGGAGGAAGGGCGCGCGGTCCTCCCCCACGGCGCCGTTGGTCACGTCGTAGAAGATGCCTGCGCCATTGAGCTGGTGCGCGAGCAGGTTGCTCACGGTCCCCCGCAACGTGAGGCGCCGCGCGCTCCCCAGGAAGTTGTACCGGGTGAACTCCGCCTGGAGCTGCAGGAAGTCGGCGGTGTTGAACCCGCCACGCAACTCCAGCTGCCGGTGCTGTGCCTCGGTGACGACGACCGAGATCTTCTTGGCGCTGTCGGTCGTTGGTGGCGTGATGACGTCGACCTCGGAGAACAGACCGGAGAGGTACAGCTCGCGCTGGCTCTCGAGCACGGCGCTCCGGCGATACACGTCGCCGACCCCGAGGTGCATGAGGCGGCCGACCGTGCGATCGGTGACGGATCGGTTCCCGGTGACCTCCACCGCACTGACGGTGGCCCGGCGCCCGGCCAGGAGCTCGAGGCCGATCGGTCCCCTATTGGCAGCGTTGTCCACCCTCGACGTGTCGATCGTGACCTGCGCGTCGGCGAACCCGCGATCCTGCATGAGGTTCCTGACGAGGATACGCGTGGAATCGAGGGACACGAGGTCGAGGGGATCGCCATTCTTGACCAGCAGCAAGCGATCGACGTCGCTGCGCGGGATCGCGCTGTCGCGCTGGACGACCTCGAGCTGCGTGATGACGGTGGGTGCGTTTTCCGTGATGTCGAAGATCGCGCGAATGCCACCCTTGCTGCGTTCGGTGCGCGTCGTGACGGCGACGTCTCGATAGCCGCGGCGCCAGTAGAACAGGCGAATGCGCAGTGCGTCACGCCGCATCTCCGCCTCGTCAATGAAGGCGCGCTCGGCGAAGAGGGGTGACTTGCTGAAGAAGCAGATGGGCGTGTAGAAGACCGTGCGGCACTGCGTGGCCCTCGTCACGAGTCCCCTGCGGAGCGCGCCCCCGTCGACCGCGGTCACGCCGCGCAGGTCGACCGCGGTGAGGAGCGGACGTGCCTCGGCCTTGTCCTGCGCCATGGCAACGATCGGCAGGAGCGCCGCGAGGACTGCGAGTACTCGCATGCGCCCTGCCGGTGACGAGTCAGTTGGTGGACTGCATGTCTTCGAACCAGAACGCCTCGAGCGTGCCCTTCTTCCCGAGGGTCAGCACGATCGTGTACGACCGGCCAGCCTTGAGGTCGACCTTGGGCATCGACAGCAGTAGGCGATTCTCGTTCTCGGCACGGAACTCGAGCGTGCCTGCCCACGGGGCCAGGTCTTTGAAGCCGGCGTCCGAGGTGAAGCTGACACCGCTGAAGAGTTCATCCCCACGGCGCGCGATGACCTTGACTTCGTCGATGCCCTGCGCGGCGTGGATCACGCGCAGGTGCGCGCGGGTCATGTCGTCGGAGATGTCGTCGCGCACGACGCGCGTCTGGAAGCCCGTCGCCTTCGCGTCGCGCATCACGACCATCGTGTAGCGATGGCCATCGCTCAGGACCTCGCGATTCGTCTCGAGTGGCTCGTAGACGTCGTCGGGGCTCGCACTGGCCTGGAACGACACCCAGTTGTGGTCGATGGCCTGGTATGGCGTGACGCCCTTGTAGTCGACCACCGGGAGCACGTGCGTCGAGTCGGCGCGGATGCGCAGCGCATTGAGCTGTGGGACGGCATTGACGACGCGCACGAGCGCTTCGCCGCGCTTGTCGGCCGAGTCCCCCGAGATGGAGGTGGAGGCTTCGCCACTCGCGGTCTGGGTCGTCACTGCGTTCTCGGTCTGTGCATCACGCGCACAGGCGGCCGCGAACAGGGCAGCGACGAATATCGTGGATGATCGGATGGACCGATGCATGGATGGCTCCGGGAGACATTGGGAATCGGTGCCGGGTGTCGCGGGCAACCGTCCCGGTGCGGGGGCCGGAGGCTTCGCGGACCCACCAGGGGAGCGCCAATCATGGCGAGGGGTGGGCACGGAATGCGCGCACGCGACGGGCACGCATTCCGTTCGTGGCTTGCAACCCCGGCCTCCCAGACCGGAGCTCCCTACCGGCAAGGCCGGTACAGGAGGGCGCGACGTCCGACGAGTGTTGCCACCCGGGACGACCGCACCCTCACTCGCCACGAAGGTGCTTCTGTTGTGAAATCGCGTCGGCGAACGACTCATGGAGACATGGCGCGCCGTTCTCGCTCCGCGTCCTACCGATGCTTCCCCCCGGTTACATCGGTGCTGGCGGCCCGTCGCGGTCCATGGTCCAGAGGACGCTGTACCGTTTCAGGTACCGCATTCTGCTGGAGCGTAGGCGTCGCGGCCATTCGGCGGTAGGGATGTTTTTATGTGAGCCCTTCGGGATAGGGCCGGGTAGCCCGGGCGCGAGGCGCGCCTGGCCCCGAGGTTACAGGGTGCGCACCAACCCGCGCCGGATGGCGATGGTGATGGCCTGGGTACGGTCGCGCGCCTCCAGCTTCTGCAGGATGGCCTTGACGTGCGCCTTGACCGTCCCTTCGCTGATGAACAGGGTGTTGGCGATCTCCAGGTTCGATTTGCCCTGGGAGAGGCACTTGAGCACATCGAGCTGGCGGGGCGTGAGGGCATCGGAGGACATGTGCTCGGCCAGCTTCGCCGCGATCTCCGGGGAGATGGCCTTGCGCCCCGAATGCACGGCCCGGATCGTCTCGATCAACTTTGCCGAGTCGACGTCCTTGAGCAGGTAGCTGGCGGCACCGGCGCGCAGCCCACGGAACACCTCTTCGTCGGTATCGTACGTCGTCAGCAGGATGACCCGGGCGTTCGGGCTCGCGGCTCGCATGGCCGTGGTGATCTCGACCCCGTCCATCGGGCTCATCCGAAGGTCGACGATCGACACGTCGGGACTGAGGTCGCTAAATAGCTGCAGCGCCAACTTGCCGTCGCCGGCCTGGCCGACCACATCGAGGCCCGGGTTGCCGGAGAGCACCGCAGCCAGCCCCTCGCGCATGATCGCGTGGTCGTCGACGAGAAGGACACGAATCGGTGTATCGGTCATGGGAGTCCGGTAGTGCTGGGTGAAGTACGTCCTGGGCACGGTCACACGTCGGCGCCATTCCTGCAGGCTCAGCTCATCTTTTGATGCACATGATAGCACCAAAGCCCAAAAAAGTGCCCGACCTCATCGGTCTCGAGTCGGAATTGCTGCGCGACGCGCTTGGTGCGGCCGCGCACGACCTTGGCGGAATTGCCTCTGCCCTCGCACTGCGCGTCGACACGCTGGGACCCGCGTCCAACTCCGAAGACCGACGCGCCCTTGGAGCGATCGCCGAGGAGGCGCGCACCCTCGGACGCCAGCTCCGTCAGCTCCGTGGCCCGCGAGGGGGCGACCTTCTCGCGCCCTCGCGACCAGGCACGCTCCTCACCTGGTGGCCCCTCGTCGAACGCTTCGGTCGTGCCCTGCTCGGACGCGGGCTTGCCCTCGAGGCGACCCTCGACGACGCGCCGATTTCGCCCGAGCAGTCTCATGCACTGACCTTCGCCATGCTTGCCCTCGCCCGAGGCCTGCGGGAGCGCGAACTACCACGCCCCGGGCTCGTCTCACTCACGAACAGTCGTGATGGTAATGCAGTCGTCGTGCGAATGAAACTCACCGGCCCCGCGGGCGAAACGATTGCCATCACGGCGACGGGGGATCCCTGGGCACGCTACGCTCGCGAGGCCGCCGAGCGTGGAGGGGTCGACATCACGAGCGAGGCGCCGGAGGTCGTGTTCCTCCTCCGCAACCCCGACCAGTGACCGGCGCCCGTTGCGAGACGCGCTACTGCACCACCCCCTGCAGGAGCGCGAGGAGCTTTCGCACTTCGGGGACGATGGCGACGCGCAGCAACCCCTGCGGAGTCTCGTAGCGTTTCAGGTCTGCCGACGCCGTGAGGAGCCACGTCGAGTCGGGGCGCGTGCCCCTGCGCACGTGCTGCAGGGCCTCGAGCCCGATCGTCGAGGTGCGCTGCAGGGCCATGGTGGCCGGCAGGGCTTCGCCGATCTCGGTCGCCTGACGCGCGAGCGCTTCGACGCCGGGAGCGAGGTCGCGCCAGCGGGCGAAGAGCGTGACGAGCGAATCGTGCGCGGCGCTGTCGAAGGCGTTGACGACGAAGCGGCGCACGAGTCGCTCAGTGAGCCAGCGGGCCGGGGGATCCGGACGCGCCGCATCCACGATGCGGGTGAGGGGCTGCAGCTGGTTCGTGGGCTTGCCGTTCAGGGTCTGCGCGAAAAACGGGGGCTGCACCACGGTGAGGAGCGTATCGAGCAGCGTGAGGTCGCCGACGGGGTAGAACTTCCGCAGCATGCGCTCCGAATGCGTCAGCACCCGGATGCCCCTCGCTTCCAGCCGGCCGGCGAGGATATCGAGACGCCGGTACATGTCGGCAACGTTGGTGATCTCCCCCGGTGACCAGAGTCGCTCGGCGACCGCACCGAGGCGAGGCCAGAGGCGGGAGTCGGTGGTCTCGTGCGAGACGAACTCCGACCACATGCAGGCCTCGCCGCCGAGGACGAGGGCCTGTTCGGCGGGTGTGAGGTCGGTGGTGCGCGGGACGGGATCGGCCAGGTAGAAGTCCGACGCCGGCTTGATGTGGTCGAGGTAGTACGGCGCCGAGAGGATGCTCGTGAAGCCGGCCTTCGCGGCATCGCGCAGGTAGTTGGTGCCGCGCCACGACTGCACGACCGTCTGCTTCGGCAAGCGGGGATTCAGGATCTCGTCCCAGCCGATCATCCGCCGCTTGTGCCGCGTGAGGATTGTCGTGAGGCGACGGTTGAAGTGCGCCTGCAAGTCCGCGTTGGTGCGGAATCCCTGCCGGCGGCGCCAGGCGACGATGCGGCGATTGGCATTCCAGTGCTTGCCCTCGACCTCGTCCCCGCCGATGTGCCAGTACGCGTCGGGGAAGATGCGCACCATCTCGCCGATGAAGCGGTCGATGAAGGTGTAAACCTCCTCGCGCGTCGGGTCGAAGATCGCGTCGGCCCCGCCCCACTCCCGACGGATCTTGATGGGGCCGGGGCGCGTGGTGTATTGCGGGTAGCCGACGAACCACGCGGTGGAGTGTCCCGGCATGTCGAACTCGGGGACGACGCGGATGCCGCGATCGCGCGCATAGGTCACGACGTCGCGCAGTTGTTCCTGCGTGTAATACTCCCCGTCGCTTCCCAGCTGGTGGAGCTTGGGAAAGCGCTTGCTCTCGACGCGGAAGCCCTGGTCCTCGCTCAGGTGCCAGTGCAGCACGTTGAGCTTCACCATCGCCATGCCGTCGAGGGTCTTCTTGACCTGCTCGACGGGCATGAAGTGGCGGCCGACGTCCACGAGCAGCCCGCGCCACGGGAAGCGCGGCTTGTCGTCGATCACGACGTCGGGAATGAAGTGCGTCGCGGCGTCGCTCGTGACGAGTTGCAGGAGGGTCTCAATCCCGTGAATCGCGCCCACGACCGTCGGCGCGCGCAGCGTCGCGCCAGCGGGCGTCACGTCCAGGCGATACGACTCGTTCTCGTCCACGCCCTGCACGCGCTGGCCGGCCCCCGCGACTTCGATCTTCAGTGTCGCTGGCTCGCCCGCGGGCACCGGCGTGCTCACCAGGGGGACCGTGACGCGTTCCTCGAGCCGTCGCACGCCACGGGCAATCGCACGCTGCAGGCGATCGTCGCTGAAGCGCGTGACGGACACGCGAAAGGTGGTGTCGATCACAAGGCGTCCGTCCCCGGGCAACACGGATGACGGCACGGGCATCAACGTGCTCACCTGAGCGCGCAAGACGAACGGCGCGAACAGCAGGCAATGGATGAGAAGGATGAAGCGCATCCCTGAATGTGAACGTGGCGCCATCATGCAACCAGCCCGCTGGCCGCCATGGCGGTCAACCACGGTGCACGCGATCTTCCGCCGGTCTGCCCGCCTGCCCGCCTGCCCGCCCGCCCAACTGCCATGAACCTCACTACCCTCGACTGGATCATCATCGCCCTCTCCATCGTGGTGGCGTTCGTGCCGGCGCTCTGGTACGCCAGGCGAGGGAGCGCCAACACGAAGGAGTTTTTCACCTCGGGACAGTCTGCCCCGTGGTGGCTGATCGGGGTGTCGATGGTGGCGACCACGTTCAGCACCGACACGCCAAACCTCGTCACGGACCTCGTGCGGACGAAGGGCGTGGCGAACAACTGGGCGTGGTGGTCGTTCCTGCTCACCGGCATGATGACGGTGTTCTTCTACGCCCGGCTCTGGCGCCGCTCACGCGTGCTCACGGACCTCGAGTTCTACGAGATCCGATACTCGGGAAAGGCCGCCACGTTCGTGCGTGGATTCCGGGCCGTCTACCTCGGCCTGTTCTTCAATTGCGTGATCATGGCGAGCGTGAACCTCGCCGCCGCCAAGATCGCGAACGTGCTGCTCGGCTGGCCGATGACGCAGACGCTGCTCGTGTGCGCGGTGATCAACGTGGCGTTCGCCGCCACGTCGGGACTGTGGGGCGTGCTCGTCGTCGACTTCATCCAGTTCGGCATCGCGATGTCAGGTTCATTCGCCGCCGCGTATTTCGCCCTCCAGCAACCGGAAGTTGGTGGCCTCGCGGGCCTCGTCAGCAAGCTCGACCCCGCCACCCTCGCGCTGGTGCCGGATTTCGGCGATTGGGGCCTCACTTTGACCGTGCTCATCATCCCGCTCACCGTGCAGTGGTGGTCGGTGTGGTATCCCGGCGCGGAGCCGGGAGGGGGGAGCTACATCGCGCAACGCATGTTGGCGTCCAAGTCGGAGAACGACGCGCTCGCCGGCACGCTGTTGTTCAACGTGGCGCATTACGCGCTGCGCCCGTGGCCGTGGATCATCGTCGCGCTCGCGTCGATGATCGTGTATCCCCAGCTCGGTGACATCGCTGTCGCGCTGCCGCACGTCGACGCGAAGTTGATCGGGCACGACATGGCCTACCCCGCGATGCTGCGCTTCCTGCCGTCGGGGTTCATGGGCCTGATGATCGCCGGTCTCCTCGCGGCGTACGTCTCGACGATCGCAACGCACCTCAACTGGGGCGGGTCGTACCTCGTGCACGACTTCTACCGGCGCTTCCTGCGGACCGATGCCGACGAGAAGCACTACGTGATGATCGGTCGGCTGGTCACGGCGCTCCTCATGGTCATCGCCTCGCTCATCACCTACGTCCTCAACTCGGCGCAGGAGAGCTTCAACCTCCTCATGTCGATCGGCGCCGGCACGGGGCTGCTCTACCTGCTGCGCTGGTTCTGGTGGCGGGTCACCGCCTGGAGCGAGGTCGCGGCCATGGCGACCTCGTTTGTCGTCGCCATCGGCTTCTTCTTCGCGAATCGGATGGGCACGCCGGTCGCGTCGCACATCTCGCTCATCATTGGCGTCGCGATCACCACCGTCGTCTGGATCGCGGTGTCGTACCTCGGTCCGCAGAACGATCCCGCCATTCTCGAGTCGTTCTACCGGCGGGTGCGTCCAGCCGGTCCAGGATGGGAATCGATCCGCCACTCAACGGGACTCGCGCCGTCGCCCGATTCGCTGCCGATGGCGCTCCTCGCATGGGTCCTCGGTTGCGCCTTCGTGTACGCCGCGTTGTTCGGGTCCGGGAGCTTCCTGTACGGACGGACGAGCCAGGGATTGGTGTGGCTCGTGGTGTTTGTGGTGTCGACCATCGGCTTGATGCGGGTGCTGCCGCGCCTGTGGAAGCCGTCGCCGGAGGCATAGTGCAACTCAGCCGCTACATGGGCGGAGCGCTCCTCGCCTTCGGGTTCCTCGGACTTACGGGGGTGGGGGGTTGGTTGTGGCTTGGGCTGCGCGCCAACGAGTTGGCGGCCGCGCCGGTGCAGGTGCCTGCCGACAGCGTGGCCGTTTCGGGCGACTCGCTGAGCCTCGTGGAGGGAGAACGCGTGGCATGGCTGCGCGGATGTCATGGGTGTCACGGAGACTCGCTGCAGGGCAAGGTGTTCCTCGACGAGCCCCGCGTGATCCGGCTGGTCGCGCCTAACGTGACGACGGCGATCACCAGTTATTCGGACGCCGAGCTCGCGCGCCTGATCCGGCATGGCGTCACGCGGACGGGGCGCGCGGCCTTTGCCATGCCCTCGGCGATGTTCTACCACCTCTCCGATGCCGATCTCGGTCGGATGCTTGCGCACCTGCGCTCGGCGCCGACGCAGTCTCTCACGCACCCAGCCACCGAGCTCCGCCTGATGGCGAAGATCGGGCTCGTCACGAACAAGGTGCCACGTGACGCCAACACGATGGACCACCAGGCACCACGGCTCGGCAACCGCGCCGACACCACGCAACTTGCGCGTGGAGAGTACCTCGCCATGACGTCGTGCACGGAGTGCCATGGCGTGGACCTGCGCGGGGACGCGACCACGCCCGCGCTCGCGAAGGCCTTGGGGTACACCCTCCCGCAGTTCACGTCGCTGCTGCTCGACGGCAGGGCCCGCGACGGACGCGACCTCGGGTTGATGGGAACGACCGCGCGCTCCCGGTTCGTGCACTTCCGGCGCGACGAGGTCGACGCGATCTGGGCCTGGCTGCAGGCCATGCCCCTGGGGGCGGCAACGAAATGAGCACCATGCGCGCCGTGATCCTGGCGCGCGGCCTGGGGAGCCGCATGCGACGCGCGGATACCGAGGCATCACTGACCGCCGCGCAATCCGAAATCGCGGACGCCGGCGTGAAGGCGATGATTCCGATCGACCGTCCGTTCCTCGACTACGTCATCAGCGGGCTCGCCGATGCCGGCATCACCGACGTCTGCCTCGTGATCGGCCCCGAGCACCAGGCGATTCGCACGTACTACACGCGCGAAGTCACACTCACGCGCGTGCGCGTGCACTTCGCGGTGCAGGAACACCCGCGTGGAACTGCGGATGCGGTGGCCGCTGCCCGGGCATTCGCCGGCAAGCACACGGTGCTCGTGATGAATGCCGACAACTACTACCCGGTGGATGCGTTCCGCGCCCTTGCCGCGCTCGATGCCAGCGGATTGGTGGGGTTCGACGGCGCGAGCCTCGTGTCGCACAGCAATATCCCGGAGGAACGGCTGCGCGCCTTCGCCCTCGTCACGTCGGACACCCACGGCCGGCTCGTCTCGATCATCGAGAAGCCCAACCACGACACGTGGGAGCGGCTCGCCCACACGGCCACGGTGAGCATGAACCTGTGGTCGTTCACGCCGGTGATCTTCGAGGCGTGTGCACGCGTCACGCCATCGTCCCGCGGGGAACTCGAACTGCAGGATGCCGTGCGCATCGCCCGCGACGAGCTCGGCGAGGTGTTCACGGTGATTCCGTCGACGAGCGGCGTCCTCGACCTCTCGAGTCGGGGAGACATTCCCGCCGTAGCTGCGGCCCTGGCCGGCACGACTGTTCAGCTGTAGTGGGCGATCGGCGATGGGCAATGGGCGATAGGCGATTGCGAATCGTCGAGTGCCCATTGCTTTCCCCAAGGGGGGGCATGGCCCTGACCCGCGAGCAGTAGGACTCGCCGTCGCCGCGGCCTAACGCGACCGAGCTGGAACCTCAGGGTCGGTCCGCAGTAGCAGGGGACCCACGGTATCGACGACGGAGGTTGACATGCACGACGAGTCGCATCGCGACGGCATCGAGAAGGTCGCGGAACTGGTGAAGGACATTCGCACGGCCATGCTCGTGACGCAGGACGAACAGGGCAACCTCCACAGCCGCCCGATGGGCACGTCGGAGGCGCCGTTCGACGGAAGCATCTGGTTCTTCACGCCGGCCGATTCATCCAAGGTCACGGAGATCGCGCAACACCCACGCGTAAACGTTGCGTACGCCTCGCCGTCGAGCGAGAGCTACCTGTCGCTGAGCGGCACCGCCGAGGTCATCGACGATCGGGCGAAGATCCGCGAACTCTGGTCGCCGATCCTGAAGGCCTGGTTCGACAGCGCCGAGGACCCGAACATCCGACTCATCCGTGTCGACGTGGACGAGGCCGAGTACTGGGACACGCCGGGGGGCAAGGTGGCGTCGCTGATCGGGCTCGTGAAAGGCATGGTGATCGGCAAGGGCGCCGACCAGAACAACGACCACGGGACCGTTCGGATCTAGCGGGCGGGCAGGCGGGCAGGCGGGCAGGCGGGCGCGAAAAGATATCGTCGCTCCGGCGAAGGCCGGAGCCCCGTGTCGTTCCCGGGGCGCCTGCCTAACGCCGCGCCGTGTCCCCTCCGATCGCAGGAGCGGGGACTGCGACCTGGGGCTGCAGCAGTTGCTCCAGGCGCGTGGCCCTCGCGACCCGCGTCACCACATCCGCCACCTCCCTCGACCGCGCGGTGTCGCCGCGGAACTGGAACACGTCGGCGAGTTCGCCACCGGCCACCAGGTACGAGTAGACGGTGCTGAGCGATGGCCGGTCGATCCAGTCGTTGCGCTTCACGATCGCGGCCGGACCCGTGAACTCCGACCAGAGCGAGCGTGAACGCTGCACGTCGAGCCACCCGCTGCCGGGAATGAACACCGTGTCGGGCGAAGCCGTCGGCGTAAAGACCACCTTGCGCGCGAGGCCCTGCGAAAGGGTGTGGTTGGCGAGGCCCAGCGTCTGCGCATACGAGCCGGCCGTGCGACTGATGAAGATCGGGCGCTCGGGCCAGCTGTCGGCGATCATGCGCAGCACGAGCAGGTCCGCACGTTCGAGGAGACCTCCGCCCTGCACTTGCGTCAGGTAGCGTGGATCGATCGTGACGTCGATGCCCTTGGCCTGGAAGCGCAGCGGTTGCGTCACGATCATGTACGGCGGCACCGAGTCGGCCTCGGTGAGCGTGAGGCGAAGCGGAGGGCCATCGGGCAGGGGCCACGCCTTGTCGCGGTATGCCGTCGGGCCCTTCGCCGCATCGTACGGACGCACCGGCCGCCGGATGATGCCGCGGGCGAACCAATCGGTGTTCATGAGCGACAGCACCGCCACGGTGACGTCCGGGCGAATGCCCTCGACTTCCTGTGCGTACCACAGCGGGAAGGTATCGTTGTCCCCCGCAGTCACCAGCACGCCATACGGCTCGACGGAGTTCAGGAGGTCGCGCGCAAACGCCACGGTGGCCGTGTCATCCCGGCGCGAGGCAAATGACCAATTGCCGACCATCGGCACCAGCGCGAGGGCGAAGACCGGCGCGCCCGCCAGCTGCTTCCACCTCGGAAGCGCTGCAACATCTTCGGCGGCACGCGCGAACAGCTGCGTGATCGTGCGCCACACCCACGTGAGGCCCAGCGCCGCCCACACCCCCCATGCCGAGTAGCTCCAGATGAAGAAGTAGTCCCGGTCACGAACCTCGCGGGGCACGTCCAGCGCCTGGTCCTGCGAGGCGCCGTACTTGAAGTTCAGGTAGTAGATGAGGATCACCGTCATCAGCGCCATCAACGGACCGAAGTACCAGAAGCCTCGACGGTCTCGCTGGTAGTGCACCACCCCGCCCACGAGCGCGAGCAGGAAGAAGGTCGCGGCGATCGCCGCCTGCGTGGCCGGTGCC
Organism: Gemmatimonadaceae bacterium; assembly: GCA_014379705.1. Taxonomy (GTDB): domain Bacteria; phylum Gemmatimonadota; class Gemmatimonadetes; order Gemmatimonadales; family Gemmatimonadaceae; genus RBC101. Next base: position 2,792 of record JACMLI010000484.1, on the reverse strand, counting down.
TCGTCGTGTGCGTCGCGCCACCACTGCCACTTGAAGTACAGCCACCACATCCCGAGCTGCGCCCTGAACGGCGCCTGGCGCACGGAGAGCTCGGGCTTGCCGTACTGCCCGCGGTTGAAGTTGTAGGTGAACGCGTCCCACGTGCCCTTCGAGAACGTGCACGACAGCGCGAGACCCTCGCGACATGCCGTGGGCTCCCCTTCATTGATGGGCGGCTGGAACGCCGAGCGAATGGGCTGCGTGGCAAAAGGCGTCATGCCGGCGACGACGGCCACCACCGCGGCGAGCAGCACCTTCCAGCGCAGCAGCACGCGGGGACGCGTGAGCAGGACCACCAGGCCGACGGCCGGCATCGGGAGCATCCCGGCCATGTGGTTCGAGTACCCCAGGCCGAGGAGGTACGCGATCAGCACCAGGAGCCGGTGCGACCACGGACCATCGGGACGGTCGGTCCATCGCAGGGTGAGCCAGCTGATGATCGCGATGCCGGCCAGGGAGACGGTGTACACCTTCTCGTTCACGACCGACTGGTTCCACACCGTGAACGCCGTGGCACCGAGGACCGCCGAGACGGCACCCACGGCCAGGGCCTGCCAGCGCGGAAGTCCCCATCGTGCCGCCACGCGTTGCGCGATCAGGAACCAGATCCCGGCCGCCACCGCGCTCGACAACGCCGCCAGCACGTTGATGCGCATCGCAACCCCGGGGGCGACGGGCAGCAGCGAGAAGAAGCGGCCGAGGATGACAAAAAGCGGATTGCCGGGCGGATGCGGGAGCCCGAAGGTGTAGGCCGCCGCGATGTATTCGCTCGCATCCCACATCGCCGTCGACGGCGAGAGCGTGAGCAGGTAGAGCCCGAAGACGGCGACCGCGGCCACGGCCGCCGCCGCGTACGGCGGCTTCGCTTCTGCGGGGGCGTCGTCGCTCCGACCGGATAGAATCGCCCACGGAATCGCCCCACAGTAGCCGAGGGTGAGCAGGATCGCCGAGAGCGTGATGCCCCCCCGCGTCAGGTCCACGTATCCGAGCACCACGGTGAGCGTGGCGACGGTCCACGGCAGCCAGCGTGGCAGGCGCGCAGATAAGTTCTTGTCTCCTTCGGAGACGAGGGCACTGGTCATGGGTCTCGGGACGGACTAGTCAGGCAGGACGAGGGAGCGCGGCGCGACAGCGTCGGGACCCTGGGCGAGTGCGTACTGGGCCCACGCGCGGACGCGTGGGTTCGGATCATGACGCGCGGCGGCGCGCGCGACGTCCACGGAATCACGACGTTGCGCCAGCCGTACCACGGCGTATGCGCGCGATTCCCAGCGGGTGTCCTGCATCAACGTCGTCAGGACATCGCGCGTGGGCGCAACGCGAACCGTGGCCACGGGCGCCGCGACGGCAAAGGTCGCGGCCACCGCGACGACGCCCGCGAGGCGACTCGGTGCTCGCAACACGCGCGACGTGTCGACGATGGCGTGCAGTCGATCGCGCAGACCGGCGTGCCTGACGAGCGCGAGCGCTCCGGCAGGAAGGCGCGTCGTGCCATCGAGGGCGCGTGCGAGGAGTTCGGCGTAGTCGCTGCGTCGCACGCCCGCGAGCAGCACGCGGTCGTCGCACGCCAGCTCGGCGTCCTGCGCGAGGCGCGATGCCACCCACCACACCCCGGGATGGAACCAGAAGCACGCACAGGCCACCCTCGCGGCGATCACGAAGGCAGGATCGCTGCTCCGCACGTGCAGGAGTTCGTGCAGCAGGGCCGCGCGGCGCTGCGACGGCGTCCAGGCCGCTGCGGCCGAAGGCAACACGATCACCGGGTGCAGGAGGCCCCACGTCATGGGGACGCGCACCGCAGGCGACATCACGAGGCGCACGGGACGGCGCACCCCGCTTGATTCGCGCAGGCCGTCGACCAGTCGTCGCCATCCCGCGTCATCGAGCACCGTGGCCCCCGGCAGCATCCGCGCGAGGCGCGAGCGCGCAACGAGCATCGGGAAGAGCACCGCGAGCACGCCCAGCCAGTAGAGGACCATGATCCCCGGCACGAACCAGCCGTCGCCTTCACCGGCGTGCGGGATGGATCCTGCCACCGCCAGCTGGGCCCTGCCTAACGCCACGAGGGGTGAGGCGAGTCCCTCCGGCACCACCCACGCCATCCAATGGAAGGGGAGGAAACGGCCGACGTACACGGCGAGCATGGCCACGACAGCGGATCGCCAGATCAGCACGCGCGTCCCGGCGCCCTTCCCTCGCAGTGCCACGAACGCGGCCACGGCCACGAAGAGCGGAACCGTGGCCAGCAGCGACACCCCGTACACGTCGCCGACGGCGCGTGCGCTGTCGGCCGGGGTGAGCAGCAGGTCCGTGGGCAGGGCCATCGTCAGCGGCCTTCGGCGCGCAAGCGTTTCACCACGGCCGCGAGCTCCTCGCGCTCGTCGGGCGACAGCGCCTGCTCGCCTTCATCGAAAAGGGCGGCCACCGCGGCCGCGCGCGACCCGTTGAAGAACGTGCTAAGCAGGTGCTTCACCGCAGACTTCTGCGCCACGTTGCGCGGCGTGGTGGGCACATACACGTGGCGCGGACCATCCTTCGTATGCCGCAACTGGCCCTTCGTCTCCAGGATGCGCAGCAGCGTGCGAACCGCCGCCGCGTGCGGCGGGTCCGGGAGCTGCTCCCGGATCTGCAAGGCGGTCGCACCGCCCAGGCGGTACACCACGTCCATGATCTGGCGCTCGCGCCTGGAGAGGGACTGAGGCCGGGAGGTCACAGGTACAGGCAACGGATCGATGCTCGGAAACGCTGGCGTG
>JACMLI010000483.1 GCA_014379705.1 Gemmatimonadaceae bacterium | reverse complement strand
CGAGGTATTCCTCGACGGCGGTCAGGTAACCCATCATCCCGCCAAACTCGGTCGGGATGAAGACCTTTCCCGCATCGCGCAGGATGTTCTCGCCGGACGACACAGGCATGATGAGGTTCTCGCAACCGCATACGATGCGCACCTCGCGATTGGCCGCGACCTCTCCAACGGTCGCGGGGTCGAGTGTGCCGCCGCCAGCGTTGATCACGAGTGCATCCATCGGACGAGCCATGAACGCACGCTTGCCTTCCGGCGAGGTGACATCCAGCCCCCGCTCGACGAGCTGTGCACGCTTCGCGGGACTCGATTCCAGCACGGCGACGCGCGCACCGGCTACCAGCAGGCGGGAGAGTACGTGTTCGCCAATGTTGCCACAACCGATCAGGCCGACACGCGCGCCATCGAGAGGGATGTCGAGCGCGTCAAGCGCCCCCGCGAGGACATGGAAATTTCCCTCCGCCGTCGGCTTTGACGTGTCGGCCAGCACGCTCCCGGCAAAGCGGTCGTTGAGATAGCGCAATGATGACGTGACGCCGTCGGACATCATGCCGTGTCCGAGATCCTGACCCGTCACCAACGCGATTCCAGTCTCGCGCTCGAACTCAGCGAAACTGGCAAGAGCGAAATCCAGGAGTTCCACATCACGCGGCGCACCAACGCGACCGGCGCTGGTGGGCAGGAGCACGCACTTCCCCCCCGACAGCCGCGGCCCGAGCCGGCGGGTGACGGGCCCCCCGGCACCGATCAGCCGCGACCAGTGAATCTTTGCCTCCATGCCATCGGCGAGGCCCACGGCTTCGCGATCGTTGTCGTAGTCGGGCCGCTCGGTGCGTTCGGGCGGGGCGATGCGAAACCCGCCTAACGACAACGCGCCGTGATGTGGGGTCGCGTGGGTGGCGATGGAGAGTTGCCACGGCGACGTGTCGTGCGAAAAGCGATGGACCCTGGCAGTCGACACGATTGAGGATGCAGAGAGTGCGAAGCTGGTGACTCGGCGATCGTCGACGCGAACGAACGGACCGTCGGGGCGCGCCGGGGAAAGGTAATCCGCTCGCGGCAGGCTCAAACCGTCGCACGCCCGACACTGTCCCATACCTTGCGCTCCAGGTATCGGAACCCCAAGTTACCTAGACTTCTGGGTTTCCAGCCCGCTCACGACGCCCTGCCCATGCCTCCCAACGCGCGCGACGCTTTGCACGGGACCCTCGACGCGCTGGTTCTCAAGACGCTCACCTGGGGGCCCCGCCACGGCTACGCCATCGCGCGGTGGCTCCGCGATACCAGCAAGGAAGCGATTCAGATCGAAGAGGGTTCGCTCTATCCCGCGCTCTACCGACTCGAGCGCGAGGGCTGGATCGAAGCCGAGTGGGGTGTGTCGGAGCTCGGGCGCAAGGCGCGTTTCTATCGCCTGACGCCGTCAGGGCGCCGACAACTGTCTTCGGAAGTCGAGCGGTTCACGCAGTTCGTGGCCGCGGTGAAACCCATTCTCCTCGCACGTTAGGTGCGCAGTCCTGCACGCCGCATCGCCGAGGGGCGTCGGCAACTGCACTCGCCGCTCTGGCGCGCGGGGGCGGGTGAGGAAGTGTCGTCGGAGCTGGCGTTCCACATCGACATGCTGACGAAGGAGTTCGTCGAACAGGGCCTCCCCCCTGACGAGGCACGCGCGGCGGCACTCGCGCGCTTCGGCGACCTGGAAGCCATCCGCGCCGATTGCGTCACCCAAGGCACCCAACGCGACCACGCCATGCACAGAACAGAGCGATTGAACGAACTGCGGCAGGACATCAGGTCGGGCGTTCGCCTCCTGCTCCGCACGCCGGCCTTCACCGCCGTGGCCGTGCTGACCCTCGCACTGGGTATCGGGGCGACCACGGCGATCTTCAGCGCCGTGCGGAGCGTCGTCCTCCGACCTTTCCCCTTCGCCCACCCCGAGCGGGTGATGTACATCTCCGAGGTCTACGAGGGGGAACGCGGCAATGCGTCCATCGGAAACCTCGTCGACATCGCTGCACAGGCGCGGTCGTGGGAGGCCATCGGGGCGTTGAGCTTCACCTCGTTCAATCTCGATGACGCGGAGGTCCCACAGCGCGTTCTTGCGGCGCGTGCAACCGCGGGACTCTTCACGGTCCTCGGTGTGCGCCCCGAACTGGGCCGCGTCTTTCGCCTCGACGAGGATGCACCAGGCGCCGATGCGGTCGTCGTGCTGTCGCACGCGCTCTGGCAGGCGAACTTCGCCGGCGATCGGGGAGTTCTCGAGCGGACGATTCGACTGAGTGGAAGGCCGCACCGCATCATCGGCGTGATGCCGGCCGACTTTGACCCGACGGAATCGGGGGAACAGCTCTGGGTGCCCGCCGCGTTCACGCCAACGCAGAAGGCCGAGCATGACGAGCACTATCTCGACGTCCTGGGGCTGCTCAAGGAGGGCGTGACGCCGGCGCAAGCCGAGGCGGAGGTCGATCTGATCGTGCGGCGCCTGGCCGAGCTGTACCCTAACGCGAACATGGGGCGTTCGGGGAGCGTCACGCCGCACGCCGAGATCGTGATCGGGAATTATCGCGAACGCATGCTGGTGACGCTCGGCGCCGTTGGACTCGTGCTGCTCATCGCCTGTGGCAATGTGGCCAACCTGCTCCTGGCACGCGGCGCCACGCGGGCCAAGGAGCTGGCCATCCGCGCCGCGCTGGGCGCAGGGCGCGGACGGATCGTCAGGCAGTTGCTCACCGAAACGCTGGTGCTGGCGCTCGTTGCGGTGGCGGTGGGCACCGCGCTCGCCTGGGTACTCATCCGCGTCCTCGTCGCCAGTGCCCCCGACGGCATTCCCCGACTCGACGACACCCGACTGGATGGTGCATCGTTGGCGGCGGCTCTCGCGTTAGGCGTGCTGAGCACCGTCGTGGCCGGCGTGATTCCATCGTGGCAAGCGGCCCGGCGCGACATGCAGGGGACGTTGCGTGAGGGCGGACGCGGCATGGGTGGTGCGCGCGACCGTGTCCGCAGTGCGTTGGTGGCGCTCGAAGTCGCATTGTCGCTGACGCTGCTGGTGGGCGCAGGGCTGCTGGTCCGCAGCGCCGTTGCGATGGTGCGCGAGGCACCGGGGTTCGATCCCGCAGGCGTACTCGCCGCACGCATTACGCTACCGCAGAGCGCGTACTCCGAGGCGCCGCGCGTCGTGCAGGCGCTTGAAGGGATCGCGACCGGACTGTCCGGACAGCCCGGCGTCTCGCTGGCAGCCATCACGTCGCAGATGCCCATGGGACCGGGCGGGGGAAGCAACGGCCTGCTCGTCGAGGGACGTGCGCCGGTCCCGGAGAATCTCGTCGATTCCCGGCTCCGCATGATCACGCCGCGCTATCTGGAAGTGATGCGCATTCCGTTGCTTGCGGGACGCCAGTTCAACGATGGCGACGTCGCGGGGCGCGACCGGGTGATGATCGTGAGCGCGGCGCTGGCGAAGCGCCTCTTCCCTGGTGGCGACGCGCTCGGAAAGCGCATCCTGTGCTGTGAGGGGAGCGAGCAGGATCCCCGCACGAAAACGATCGTCGGCGTCGCCGGGGACGTGCGCTCGAGTGGACTCGGGTCCGCGATCGTGCCCGAGTTCTACATCCCGGTGGCCCAGGCGCCGGCCGAGGCGTGGGAGTGGATCGGGCGATCGGTCACGGTCGTGGCGCGAGGCGCGCAACCCGATGCGACGACGCTGGTGCCGGCGATGCGCACCGCGGTGCGCGATGTCGACGCCGGCGTACCGCTCTACCGCCTGACGACGATGACCGACGCGGTGCGTGAGTCGACGGCGGAAGCCCGCTTCAACACCCTGCTGCTGACACTGCTCGGCGTCATCGGTCTGATTCTCGCGGCCGTTGGCATCTCTGGCGTCATCGGATACTTCGTCACCATGCGGCATCACGAGATCAGCGTGCGGATGGCGTTAGGCGCGACCAATCGCCATGTGCTGACGTTGTTTGCCTGGCAGGGCCTGCGTCCGATCCTCGCCGGGATCGTGCTGGGGACGTTAGGCTCCCTGGCCGCGACGCGGCTGCTGGCGACGTCGCTGTACGGCGTGAGCCCGACCGATCCCCGGACCTTTCTGGCAGTCGCCGTCGGCCTCCTGCTGGTCGGGCTGGTGGCGACCCTGATTCCCGCCCGCCGGGCGATGCAGGTCGAGCCGGCCGAAGTGTTGAATGCTTAGGAGCCTTCGGCTCCAGGGTCGAGGTCGAGGGGCAAGGGGCAAGGGGCAAGTGCCGGGCGTCGGGCGGTGGAGCGTCGGGCGTCGGGCGTCGGACGTTAGCTCGTCGGTGGGTTGAATGTTTCGTGCTGCGTGTCCACCCAACTCTGGTGGTACTTCGGATCCTCGATAGGCATTGCCGCCTTCGCGACCTTGAGGGGCCGGAATGAATCCATCATCACGGCCAGCTCATTGGTGAACTTCGCGCCGATGCACGCCTCGGCGCGACCTGGATGCGGGCCATGCGGAATGCCGTCCGGATGGTGCGTGATGGAGCCGAACTCGATCCCCTTGCGACTCATGAACTCACTCGAGGCGTAGTAGATCACCTCGTCTGAATCCACGTTGCTGTGGTTGTACGGCGCGGGGATCGCGTTCTCGCCGAAGTCGTACGGGCGCGGGCAGAATGAGCAGATGACGAAGTTGTCGCCCTCGAACGTCTGGTGCACCGGTGGCGGCTGGTGCACGCGGCCCACGATCGGCTCGAAGTCCGCGATGTT
>JACMLI010000482.1 GCA_014379705.1 Gemmatimonadaceae bacterium | reverse complement strand
GCGACCCGTTGGTGAACATCAGGAACACGACGGACATCCAGTACGTGGTGAAGGGTGGCGTGGTGTACGACGACGAATCACTCGACGAGCTGTGGCCGCGGCAGCGACCCTACGGCACGCCGTACTGGCTGAACCCGGATGCCTTGAAGTCGGACGTGAAGCCGATCGTGAGGCCATAGGATTTGCGGGACGCCTCCCAGGCGCGGGCAGCGGCGGGGAGGGTCGCCAACCGAGGCGCTGGCGCGCTGGGCGGGGCTGCCTGTGGCTGATGCTGGCGCCCGGGAGACAAGGGTGGAAGCCCGCGCGCCGCGACGTGATGACCGGGGGAGTCGCCGGAGCGCATCTCCGCCTCTCTCCTTGACAGCTTAGGAAGGCGCGCTACCCTTCTCCTAAGTCGCCTAGGAGAGATGCACGTGCCGCACCGCCCCCAGCCCCGCGTCCGATGAGCGGGCTCCTCGCACGACTCCGTTCCCTCTGGGGCGGCATCCGCCGACGGGGGAACGTCGAGGCGGGGATGGCCGAGGAGTTCCAGAATCACATCGAACTCCGTGCCGCGGATCTCGTGAGGTCGGGAATGTCGCCCCGTACCGCCGCTCGCCAGGCTCGGCTCGAGTTCGGGAGCGCCGAGCAGCACCTCCACTACGGACGACGCGCGCGCGGGCTGCAGCACGTCGACCGGATCCGTTTTTCGTTGCTCGATCTCAAGCTCGGCCTCCGGATGCTGGTGCGCTATCCCGGTATCACGCTCGTCGGTGGGTTCGCCATGGCGTTTGCCATCTGGCTCGGAGCCACGACCTTCGAGTTCATCGACCAGGTCGTCTCCCCGAAGCTCCCGCTGCGCGATGGCGATCGTGTGGTCGCGGTCGAGCTGTGGAACCGCGAGACGTCGCAACGCGAGCCCCGCATCACCAGCGAATTCTCGCACATCGCGCCGGCAATCCAGAGTGTCCACGGGCTGGGCGCTTATCGTGAACGTCGCGTGGCCTTGCAGGTGGGCAATGCTTTCGGGGAGTCGATCGATGTCGCCGACATTTCCCCGGTCGCCTTCGAGCTTGCTCAACGAGGCCCGATCCTGGGCCGCCCCCTTGCCGCCGGCGACGATGCTCCCGGCGCACCTGCGGTCATGGTCATCGGGCACGACACCTGGCTGACGCGATTCGGCGGCGACAGCAGCGTGATCGGTCGGGTGGTGCAGGTCGACGGCGTCACCACAACGGTGATCGGGGTGATGCCCGATGCCTTTGGCTTCCCGAACGCGCAACAAGGGTGGCTCCCCCTGCGCCTTGGCACGGTGGTGGAACCCGGCGCTGGTCCACCGCTCACGCTGTTTGGCCGGCTCGCTCCCGGCGTGACGCGCGAGGAGGCCCAGGAAGAGGTAGGACGCATCGTTGCACCAATCCCGCGCGTTGGTCCACGGGGAGTGACGACGCTTCAGGCGCGCGTGATCCCATTTGCCCGCGTCTCGCTCGACATCGACTTCGCCCAACTCATGGCGATCCGTGCGATCAATGTCGGCTTCATCCTGCTGCTGGTCCTGATCTGCGGCAACGTGGCGCTCCTCATGTTCGCACGTGCCGCGACGCGGGAGAACGAGATCGTCGTACGCACGGCGCTCGGTGCAGGACGCGGGCGCATCATCGGCCAGTTCTTCGCCGAAGCGTTGGTCCTGGGTGCGCTGGCCTCGACGATCGGCCTCGTCGCGGCCGGTGCCGGGCTGCGGATCTGGATGCAGGTCTTCGAGCAATCAGAAGGGACACTGCCGTTCTGGTTCACGCCCCGCCTTTCCCCCGCGACCTACCTGTATGCGGGGCTGCTGACCCTGATCGGTGCCGCGGTGTCGGGCATCCTTCCCGCGATGAAGGTGACGCGCGCCCTGGGGCAACGCCTGCGTGAGACGGCGGCAGCAACTGGGGGTCCGCGGCTCGGCGGTGTGTGGACCGTCGTGATCGTGGCACAGGTGGCGGTGACGGTCGTGTTTCCCGTCGCGCTTTATTACATGCAGCGCGAGGTCGTGGGCCTCCTGTCCCTCGATGTCGGGTTCATCGATCGTGAGTTCATGACGGCACGCCTCTACTACGATCAGGCGGGTGCCACTACCGACACGACTCCGGCGGCCGTCGCCCAGCGCGCGGTCAAGTTTGCGGCGGCACGGCAACGGCTGACGGTACTGCTCGCGACCGAACCCCACGTCACGGGCGTGACGTTCGCAGAGCGCATGCCGAGGATGTACCACCCGTACCGACTCATTGAGGTGGACGAGGGAGGCTCGGCGCCTTTGCATCCCCAATGGCCGGATTACCGCGTGAGTTCGGTGAACGTGGATCGGGGGTTCTTCGACGTGCTCGGCGTTCCGGTCGCGGGGCGCGGCTTCCGTACTGGCGAAACACAGGTCGCCATCGTGAACGAGTCGTTCGTGCGGGTCGTATTGGGTGGGCGGCAGCCGATCGGTCGTCGCCTCCGGTACACGTACTTCGAGGGCGATCCCGCGCCGGAGCCCGGAGACGCTCCCGGGCCGTGGTTCGAGATCGTGGGCGTAGTGCGCGACATGGGACTCGCGGTGCCTTCCACGGCCGATCCCAAGTACGCTGGTGTCTATCACCCCGTCGATGCAGGTGCGTTGCACCCGGTCCACCTGGCGGTGCACGTCCAGGGCAGCGACCCCGCCGCGTTCGGGAATCGGCTCCGCGCGCTGGCGGATCAGGTCGACCCGCTGCTCCGCGTCGATCGGCCGATGGTGATCGCCGGGCTGGCCGACCGGAACATTCGCTTCCTCATGTTCTGGCTGTACCTCATGGGCGTGGTGAGCACCATCGCGCTGGTGCTGTCGATGGCGGGAATCTACGCCGTCATGTCGTTCACGGTGGCGCGTCGCACGCGCGAGATCGGCCTGCGTCTCGCGTTAGGCGCCCAGCGCGCGCCGCTCGTGCTGACGATCCTGCGACGCCCCCTCCGCCAGGTGGGGCTCGGCATCCTCCTCGGCACCGCGTTCCTCATCATTTCGAGCCTCGCGAACAACGCGATGATGGTGACGGCGCCCTGGGTGCTCAAGGTCGGGTTGTATGCGCTGGGGATGTTGGGCGTGTGCCTGCTGGCGTGCGTGCTTCCAACACGTCGGGCACTCAAGGTCGAGCCTACGGACGCGCTCCGGGGGGACGCCTAGAACGACCGCAGGACGCAGTCGTGAGTCGCGTGCGCAATCCCGTTCGCCGGGGCTGGAGCGCGTCGCGAGACCCTGGCATCGCGCTCACTGTCGCCAGCCGTGCTCAGTCCGTTCGGAATGCCAGGACCGGATCGACGCGGGAGGCCCGTCGTGCCGGAATCCAGCTGGCAAGCACGGAGGCAACGCCGAGGACGACCAGCGCGGTCGCAAACGTAAGCGGGTCTGCCGGGTGGAGGTCGAAGAGCAACGCCTGGAGCACCCGGGTCGAGAGGAGCGCGCCGACAAGACCAAACACCGCGCCAACGGACACCAGCGCAAT
>JACMLI010000481.1 GCA_014379705.1 Gemmatimonadaceae bacterium | reverse complement strand
GTGGTCGTCCTGCGCGACGGATGGGCGCAGGATGCGAGCGTGCTCGTCATGGACGCGGGCCCGCACGGCGCCATGAACTGCGGCCATGCGCACGCCGACGCGCTTTCCCTTGCCCTCACCGTCGACGGGTCCCCACTCTTCGTGGATCCGGGGACTTTTGTCTACACGACGAATGCCGCAACGCGCGATGCCTTCCGCGCGACGGCGTCCCACACGGCGGTCACCGTGGACGGCGCCAGTTCCTCCGAGATGGCGGGGGCCTTCTCCTGGCATCGCAAGGCCACGACGCGCGTGACACACTGGAGGAGTGGGCGCCTCGGCGATTGCGTGGTGGCATCGCACGACGGCTTCGACGACCGCGGGTCCCGACCGTTTGCCTGCCAGCGGATCGTCCTTCGCCTTCCGATGGGGGGGACCACGGCGTGGGTCGTGCTCGACCGGTTTCATGCCGCCCGCGAGGTGGAGCTCGCAGCGCACTACCAGTGCGCTCCGTCGATCGCCGTGCTCGCCCAGGCCGACGGACGCGTGCAGTTCCGTCGGGAAGGCGCCGACGTCGCTGACATGCTGGCTTTTGGAGGCACGGCCAGCGAGACGCGAGGATTGGTCTCTGCCACCTATGGGACAAGCGAACCTGCCCCACACCTGGCGATCGTACGACGGGGGAGCGGGGCACTTACCCTCTGTTCGGTGCTCGTGGGACCCGGGGTCGCGGCGCCGACGTACCGCGAGGACCAGGGCGCCCTCTCACTCGTCATACCCAACGGCAGCACGGAACTCGTGGTGTTGTGCGGGGAAGGAGCCACCGCCCGCCTGGGGAACTTCGCGCTGGACGGTGTGGCATTGTGGGGCGAGCGCGAGGTCGGGAGCGGGGCGCTCCTGTGGTGGGAAGCCGTGGGGGCGCGAAGGGTGGCGATCGGACCGTCGGTGATACTGGACTCAAATACCGCGCGCGATACTGGCTGGATCGCCGGCTCGGCGCCCCTCAACTCGAACTGACCATGTGCGGCATCAGCGGCATCGTGATCTCCCCGCGTTCCTCCATTCGCCTCGACCGGGCGCTGGCGGAACGTATGCGTGATTCGATCGCGCACCGCGGCCCCGATGGCGTGGGGCTCTTCCTGAACGACCGCGTCGCCCTCGGCCATCGCCGCCTCGCCATTGTCGACGTCGAGCACGGCGCGCAGCCGATGGCGAGCGATGACGGACAGATCCAGCTGATCTACAACGGCGAGGTGTTCAACCACCCCGAGCTCTCAAGGAAGCTGCAGGCGGAGGGCGTGCGGTATCACACGCACTGCGACACGGAAACGATCCTCCGGTTGTACGAGCGCCACGGCGCCGAGTTGCCGACGCACCTGCGCGGCATGTTCGCGATCGCGATCTGGGACGCGCGGAAGGAATCGCTGCTGCTCGTGCGCGACCGCTTCGGCGTGAAGCCGGTGTATTACGCGCACCTCGAGGACGGCACGCTGCTCTTCGCCTCCGAGATCAAGGCGATTCTGGCGACGGGACTCGTCCGGGCGTCGATGAATGCCGCCGTGCTGCCCGACGTCCTGGCGAACCACGCGCCCTCGGGCAACGACACGCTCTTCGCCGGCATCAAGCGGCTGCCAGCGGGTCACACGCTCACGTGGCGCGACGGACGCATCCAGATCGCCGAGTACTGGGACCTGCACTACGGCCCCACGGACGAGCGTTCCGAACGCGACATCATCGAGGACTACAAGGCCCGCTTCATCAACGCGGTCCGCATGCGCCTGATGGCCGACGTCCCGTTAGGCATGTTCCTGTCCGGTGGCATCGACTCGGCGGCCATCACGGCGGCGATGAGCACGCTGGTGACCGACCCGATCAAGACCTTCTCCGTGGCCTTCGCCGAGCGCGAGGCGAACGAGCTGGTGTACGCGCGGATGATCGCGGATCGCTACAAGACCGATCACCATGAAATCGTGGTGTCGCCCTCGGATTTCTGGAACGCGGTGCCGTCGCTCGTGTGGCACGAGGACGAGCCCATGGCGCATCCCTCGAGCGTGGCACTCAACTTCGTGTCGCGCCTGGCCTCGAAGCACGTGAAGGTGGTGCTCACCGGCGAAGGCAGCGACGAGACGCTGGCGGGCTACAATCGCTATCGCGTCACGATCTTCAACCGCAGGCTGGGCGCGTTCGTGCCGGCTCCGATGCGTGCCCTTGCGGCCAGCGCCATCGGCACGTTGCCGGCCGGGTCCCGCATGCGGCAGCGCGTGTCGCGTACGTCGCTCGTGCTGCCGTCGGACCTGACGACGCTGTACTTCGACAACTTCGCCGTCTTCCCGCGCAAGGAGCAGCCCGGCCTGCTCTCGGCGTCGATGCGTGAGCGCGTCGCGGGCGTCGATCCCTACCTGGCTGCACAGGGGGCCCTGGATCGTACCGATGCGCGCAACCTGCTCGACCAATTGCTCTACGCGGACACCAAGACGTACCTGCACGAGTTGCTCATGAAGCAGGACCAGATGAGCATGGCCGCGTCGATCGAGAGCCGCGTGCCCTTCCTCGACCACCCGCTGGTGGAGTTCGCGTCCACGCTCCCGACGCGCCTCAAGCTGCGGGGCTGGACGACCAAATACGTGCTGCGCCAGGCCATGAAGGACATGCTGCCGCCGGAGATCCTGTCGCGGAAGAAGATGGGCTTTCCGGTGCCCGTCGGCCCGTGGCTCCGCGGCGCGTGGCAGCCCCTGGTCGACGAGTTCGTGCTCGGCGACCGGCTCGCGCAACGCGGCATCTTCGACCCTGGTGCCCTGTCGGCACTTGCCGCGGCGCACCAGGCCGGAGCAAACAACGGACAGCGACTCTGGTCCCTGATCAACTTCGAGATCTGGCAGCGCATCTTCATGGACGGCGAGGCGCCCGCGGACATTCACATGCCCGCCGCCTGACGATGCGCATCCTGTGGCTCAAGACGGAACTCCTCCACCCGATCGACAAGGGGGGGAAGATCCGCACGTACGCGATGATGCGGGAACTCAAGGCGCTCCACCACATCACGTACCTCACGCTCGACGATGGCACGGCGGCCCCTGACGCGCTCGACAAGGCACTCGAGTACTGCCACGAGGTCATCCGCGTCCCGTTCGCGCAGCCGGCGAAGGGGAGCGCGGCGTTCTTTCTCGACCTCGCGCGGAACCTCGTGTCATCGCAGCCCTATGCCGTCGCCAAGTACCGCTCGCCGGCGATGGAGGCGGCGATCGTCTCCGCCGTGCGCGCGGGCCACTACGACGTCATTGTGTGCGACTTCCTCACCCCGAGCCTCAACCTGCCGGACGGATTGGGCGTGCCGACGGTGCTCTTCCAGCACAACGTCGAGGCCACCATCTGGGAGCGGCACACGAAGGTGGCGACCAACCCCGTGAAACGCGCCTACATGGGCCTGCAATGGCGTCGCATGGCAGCGTGGGAGGGGCACGAATGCCGGCGCTTCGACCACGTGATCGCGGTGTCCGACGCCGATCGCGATGCGATGAAGGCCGCGTATGGCGCGACGCATGTCTCGAGCGTCCCCACGGGCGTGGACACGAACTACTTCGCGCTGACGGGCCGCGAGACGCGTCGCCCGTACGAGGTCGTTTTCACCGGCTCCATGGACTGGATGCCCAACGAGGACGGCATCACCTGGTTCTGCGAGGAGATCCTGCCCCGCGTCCGCGCCCGCGTGCCCGACGCGACGCTCGCCATCGTGGGACGCAACCCCACGGGAAGGGTCCGCCAGCTCGCGACGACGCACGCCGGTGTCAGCGTGACCGGCACCGTACCCGACGTGCGACCCTACCTTGAACGTGCCGGCGTGCTCGTGGTGCCGTTGCGCGTGGGCGGAGGCACCCGGCTCAAGATCTACGAAGGCATGGCCATGGGGCGTGCCACCGTCTCGACCACGATCGGCGCCGAGGGACTCCCGGTGACGGACGGTGGGGAGCTCCTCATCGCCGACGACGCCACGGGATTCGCCGATGCGATCGTCCGGGTGCTCGAGGACGCATCGTTCGCCGACGCATTGGGCCAGCGAGCCGCGAGCCGGGTGCGCCGGGACTTCAGCTGGGCGAGCGTCGCAGCGCGTTTCGCCGAGTCGTGCCGCGATGCCGTGGAACGCGCCTCGCGCGAGCCCGCCGGTGCCGTCGCATGACGACACCGACCGCCGTCGGAACCTGGCCCCGGACGACGTCGACAGAATGGGCATTCCATCCGACCGCGGCATGGACGCCACCATGGCCGTGGGCGGTGTGGATCGGCGGGACAGGCCTGACATCCGTTGCCGGTGAGACGTACCGGCGTATTCGCGCGTCCATCTGGAGCGTCTTCACCCGTCCCTTCCTCGGCCTCGCGCTGATGGGGGGCGGGTCGCGCATTTCATAGAACCAGTCACATTTCGATCATGTCAACGAACATCAGTGTCTTCGGCCTCGGATACGTCGGTTGCGTGTCCGCCGCCTGCTTTGCCAGGGAGGGCCACAACGTCATTGGCGTCGACGTGAGCCAATCGAAGGTGGACCTGATCAATGCCGGAAAGGCGACGATCGTGGAGCATGGTATCACCGAGCTCGTGGCCGAGATGAAGGCGGCCGGCCGCCTCCGCGCCACGACCAGCGTGTCGGAGGCCGTGCACGGCTCCTCTATCTCGTTGATCTGCGTCGGGACGCCGAGTGCGGCCAACGGAAGCCTCGACCTGGGCTATGTGCAGCGCGTCTGCCTGGAGATCGGCGCCGTGCTCAAGGACAAGAAGGAGCGCCACACGATCGTGATCCGGAGTACGGTGCTTCCAGGCTCTACCGAGGACCTGGCGGCGGTCGCGCTCGAGGAGGGCTCGGGTCTCAAGCGTCACCGTGACTTCGGGCTGTCCATGAACCCCGAGTTCCTGCGCGAGGGCACGTCGATCAAGGATTTCTACGATCCCCCCTTCACCGTGGTGGGCGCGGAGGACGAGCTCACCGCCGCGGCGGTGAGCGAGCTCTACGCCGGCATCGATGCGCCGGTGCGCGTCGTCGCCATCCGCGTGGCCGAGATGATCAAGTATGCCTGTAACTGCTTCCACGGCCTCAAGGTCGGCTTCGCCAACGAGATCGGGAACGTGTGCAAGGCGATGAACGTGGACAGCCACGAGGTGATGCGGATCTTCTGCGAGGACACGAAGCTCAACATCTCACCGTACTACCTCAAGCCGGGTTTTGCCTTTGGCGGCTCGTGCCTTCCAAAGGACCTGCGCGCCGTCAGCTATCGCGCGCGCCAGCTCGACGTGCCGACCCCGATCCTGGCGGCCACGCTCCAGAGCAATGACCTGCAGGTCAAGCGCGCGGTGGACATGGTCCTCGCCGCCGGCAGTCGCAAGGTCGGGGTGCTCGGCCTCGCATTCAAGGCGGGCACGGATGACCTGCGCGAGTCCCCCATGGTGACGCTCATCGAGCACCTGCTGGGCAAGGGCCTCACGATCAGCATCTACGACAAGGAAGTCACGAGCGCGCGACTCATTGGCGCGAACAAGGAGTACATCGAGCGCGAGATCCCGCACATCTGGACGCTGATGCGCCCCTCGATCGACGACGTGCTCGCACAGAGCGAGACGGTGGTGATCGGCAACGGCTCTCCAGAGTTCCGCAGCATCAGCGGGAAGCTGGTCGAGGGGCAGCTGGTGGTCGATCTGGTGCGGGCGTTCGGCGCCCGTCGGAGCGACGGACGGACGTACGAGGGCATCTGCTGGTGACGTTTGGTGGCAGGTGCAGGTGGCAGGTGGCAGATCTGCCAGTGAACGAAGGGGCGATCCTTACGGATCTCCCCTTCTTTTGCATTTGATCTGCGAGCTTTCGTCCACCTCGTCCACCTCGTCCACCTCGTCCATCCCGTCCATCCCGTCCAAGAAAGCAGCACAAACAAAAGGGGCGATCCACTCGGATCGCCCCGTTCGATTGTGGCACTTTCTCTTACGGCGAAACTACCACTCCCTGGATGCCCGCGTCGATCACGCCGCGTGCGACACCGGCGCCGGAATTCAGTGCGCTGGTCACGCTCGAATACCAGGTGGTGCCCGTGGGATACTTCGCGGCAGTGCTGCCGACCATCGCCATGGCCGTCCAACTCGACGAGCCGAGGGCAGCCTTGGTCCACGATGCATTGCCCTCACCAGTGGCCGTGGCGAACATCCCGTAGGTGCCGCGCGCGAGAACGTTGGCGTTCACCGTCAGGTTGCGCACCGCGTACAGCGAGGCGATGTCGAAGAGCATTGCCGAGTTCGCGTTGCCACCCTCGAACACGTTGCGGCGCACCGTGAAGTCGTGGTTCTCGGCGAGGAAGATGATCGGGCGACCATCGCCCACGTACGGGCTGACGTTCAGTGCGCCGATCCAGTTCTCCGAGATGTCGAACCGACGGTTCGTCGAGTCGGTCGGACCCGTGTTGTTCTGGTCCGCGCGACCGGCGATCGAGAAGCCTGCACCGGCGTTCTGGATCAGGTTGCGACGGATCGTCCAGTCCGACGTTCCGCAGGCGCGGCACCCGCCGTTCTGCGTCGTGGACTTGAGCACGAAAGCGTAGCCGACCTGGCCATCGGTCCACGAGCCTTCGAGTACATTCTCCTCGACGAGCACGCGAGCCGAGGACTTGGTCTCGATCAGGTTCTTCACGTTCCAGTTGCCGCCCTTCCACGCGATGTTCTTGGCCACGTGGTTGCGGCGGATCGTGATGTCGCTGGTCACGAGACCTGCGATCTTCGGATCTGCGCCGCCGAACATGATGTTCTCCGACGCAGCCATGAGCGTGTTGTTCTCGATCAGGATCGGGCCACTCGAGTTCCAGCTGACGCTGCACTGGCTGTCGTAACCCGAGGCGTGGATCTCATCGCACCAGGAGTCCTTGATCGTCTGCGCGGCTCCGTTGAGCGTGAAGCCGCGACGGATGTGCGCGCCGGCCCAGCCGTGCACGTAGAGCTGCTGGAAAGCGATGTCCGTCGCGAGATCAGAAAGGTTCGTCTCCGAGCCCGTGCCAACCTGCACCAGGGACACCGGCGCGAGGGTCGTCATCGTTGGAATCGACGTGATCTCGAGGCCGAGCACCAGCGTGCGGACCGAGCGCGAGCTGAACTGGAGCGCCGGTAACACCGTCTTCGACTCGAGCTTTGCCAGGCCGCCCGCATTCGACGGACGCATGCGACCGGCGGGGATCGTGCCGGCGCTGCGGATCACTACCCAACCCGCATCGGTACGCGCAGGCACCGTGAAGTTTCCGGTGTGCGTCCCCGTGAGGCAGAGCACCGAGCCACCATGCGACTGCGTGATCGCGAGCTGCAGGCCACCCGCCGGTACGTTCACCGTACACGGGAGGGACCCGAGGCCAGCCGGGATGCTCGGGACCGCGCGCGGCAACTGCGCCCCGGCGACCGGGAGCGGAGCCTGCACGGTAAGTGACGCCGTCCCGCTGATGCCGAGGGCTGTCGCCACGATGTTGGCGGAGCCTGCCGCAATGGCCGTGACCATGCCGGTGGAATTCACCGTCGCCACCGTCGAATTGGAGCTGGAGTAGGTCACCGGGATGCCGGTCATCACCCCACCCAGGGCGTCCTTGAGCGTGGTCGTCGTCGTGGTCGTCTGCCCGACCGAGAGCGTCGAGGAGGCGAGCACCGGCGTGACCGTCGCAAGCGCCGGCGCCGTGATCGTCATGGGCGCGGAGCCCGTGATGCCGCCGCTGCTGGCGGTGATCGTCGGCGTGCCAGCGGCGACGCCGCTGACGAGACCATTCGAACCAACCGTCGCTGCTGCGGTGTTGGAGCTGGACCACGCTACCGTGCGGCCCGTGAGGACGTTGCCTGCGGCATCCTTGAGGACTGCCGTGCCCTGCGACGTTTGGCCAACCGGGATCGATGAGGCGGCGAGCGTCACCTGCACCGTCGCCACCGCAGCCGGCGGCGCATTCTGGACCGTGACGCCGAGCGTGCCCGAGACACCGGCCGTGGTGGCCGTGATCGTCGCGCTGCCAGCGGCGATCGCCGTCAGCGTGCCATCGCCCGCCGCCGTGATGATCGCAGGCGCAGAGGACACGTACGTGAAGCTGACACCACCGATCGTGTTGCCGCCGGCATCGAGCGCCGTCGCCGTCACCGGCTGCGTGTCGCCGATGTTCATCAACGTGCTGGCGGCCGTGACCGAGACACTCGCGACCACTGGAGCGCCGCTGGTGACGGTGAGCAGCTTGAAGCCCATCTTCGTGCCGGACGTGGCGCGGATGTTCGTGACGCCCGCCGCAACGGTCATCACGAGGCCCGACGTGTTCACTGTCGCGATATTCGGCTTGTCGCTCGAGAGGCCATAGCTGCGGCCCACGAGGACGTTGCCGGCGGCGTCACGCAGCGTAACCGCCGCCTGCGACGTGGCGCCTGCACCAAGGGTCGCCGGAGTCAGCGAAACCGAGATCGAGGCAACGCTCGCCGGCGCCGCCGCATTCACCGTGATCGTCGCCGCACCGGTGACACCGTTGCTGGACGCGAGGATCGTGGTCGTGCCGCCGGAAACCGCGGACACAACGCCGCCCTGGCTGACGGTGGCGATGCTTGCATCGGAGCTGCTCCAGGTGACCGTGGAGCCAGCCGTCGGAAGGCCCTGGCTGTCGAGAACCAGCGCGGTGCCCTGCGTGTTCTGGCCAACGTCCAGGGTGCTCGCGTTGAGCGTGACAGTTACCGTCGCGACCGGGGGCGGCGGCAGCGGATCGACCGTGAGGGTCGCCGTTCCCGTCTGGCCTTCGGACGTCGCGGTAATGGTGGAGCTACCCGTCGCCAGGGTCGTCGCAACGCCACTCGCGCTGATCGTGACAACCGAGGGGTTCGAGGAGCTCCAGGTAACGACACGACCGGACAACACGTTGCCCGATGGGTCCTTGAGCACCGCACTGTAGATCGGCTGGTCGCCTACCGTGACGGTGGCGGTGGCCGGGCTCACGGCGACTGTCGCAACGGGAGCGGCGCCAACCGTCACGCGCACGGTGGTGTGCAGCGTTCCAGCCGCAGCCGTGATGTCCGACTGACCCGAGGTTACGCCGGTGATGACGCCAGCCGAGGAGACGCTGACGATTGCGCTGTTGCTCGCGGCCCACGTGACGGGGACACCGCCCATCGGCTGGCCGTTCTGATCGAGAACACTGGCAGCCAGGGTCGCCGTGGTGCCGAGTGCGAGCGTCGGGGCCGTCGGCGTCACGGTAAGCGTCGTGCGGAGGCGCGTGGCGACGACGACGGGGATCGTGGAGGTCTTGCCACCGCTGAGGGCGGTGATGTTGACGTTGCCGGCGACGATACCAGTCACGCGACCCGTGGAGGTGACGGTGGCAATCGCCGGATTCTGGCTCTGCCAGGCGATGGTGGCGCCGGCGATGATCTTGCCGGAGGCGTCACGCGCAACCGCGGCGGCCTGCGCGACCTGACCTTCAAGGAGTGAGCTGTCAGGCAGCGTGGCGACAACGGTGCCGACGGCTGACGGACCGACGTTGACGCTGACGGAGCCCCGCTTGCCCTGCGCGGAGGCGGAGAGGATGGAGTAGCCGCGGCTCTTGCCACTCACCACGCCCTGCGCATTCACCGTGGCCACCGAGGTGTCCGAGCTGCTCCAGCTGAACTTGGCGCCTTCGATGGCGGCGCCGGTCGCGCTCTTGGCGTACGCCTTGAGGTTGACGTGACCGCCCGTCGTGATCGAGTTGACGGTCGGCGTGAGGATAACGGTGGCGACCGGGGCCGCCTCGACGATGACCCTCGCTTCGGCGGTCGAGCCGGCAAGCGAAGCGGTCAACGTGACATCGCCGGCCTGGTGGCCGGTGACGGTGCCATCGGAAGCGACCGTGGCGAGCGTGCTGTCCGAAGTGGTCCACTCGACCTGGCCGCCCATGCCGGCGGTGCTGTCCGAGAGGGTCGCCTGCAGCGTGATGTCATCGCCGACGGAGAGGTTCACCGCGTTGGGGACGATCTGGAGGGCGACCGCGCTACCATAGACGGTGACGAGCGCGGTGTCGGCGGAGCCGGCGATGCCGACGATGAGATGCATCGAGCCGGCGCCGATCGCGGTCACGAGTCCGTTTGATGTGACGCTGGCGACTTCGGCGTTGGTGCTGCTCCAGTCAACTGTGGCTGAACGTTCGATGCCGAGCTGGTTGACGACCTTCGCCTGGTACTGGCGGGTCGTACCAAAGAGGATCGAGTCGCGGTCCAGCGTGAGTGAAACCGTCAGGCGGTCCGTTGGGACCGGTGGCGGGCTTTGCGGCGTGGAGGCTTCGCTTCCGCTGCACGCAGCGAGAACGACGAGGCCAGCGACGCGGACCAACTTTGTTGCGTATCCGTTGAGCATCATGGCTCGCTTCTCCTACAACTCCATGGGTTCGTTCGGCGGCCCAGCCGGCATGGCACGCGCGTGCTTGCGTGCGGTAGCCCCGAAGGCTTTGCGTTCACCCGTCTTTCGGCGGGGTTGCCCTTCTCGCGTTCTCCGGAAATCGGAAAAGCGTTACTGCCGATGCCTGTGTGCTCATGAGTGAGCACGCGAAAAAACATCACCTCGGTGAGAGGACGAGCACATTGCTCGCCCGTCACGCGGCCAACTCATTGTCAGCAATGAGCTTAGGAGGTGCCAAGAACTTGACGAAGATCACAACAGGGATGTGCGACCGGGCGGGAACTACGCGGTCGGGGTGGGAAGTGCAGGGTGGGTTTGGATCTTGAGAGGTACGGCGGGGTAGTCCGCGCGGACAATATTTCCGACCCGCCCGATGCGATGTGTCCGGGGTCACGCTGCATTGCGACGTTTGCAACTTTTTTGTCGCGGGGGCATGCCTAACGAACGCCGCGGCGCGCGAACGACCGCGCCCTCGCCCCGGGGCACGCCTGGCGGAATCGTCGTCAGGCACGCCCGCCGCGCGGGAACGTGACACGGTGTGCCCTCCGCGTGACGATGTCGCGATTCACGGCGTCACCCACCCGGACTCCATCCCACCGCGCCGGCTCGGCCCGTGACCCCCGTCACCCGAGCTGCGCGTTACGGTCACGTCGTCCGCCCAACGCAGACCCGCGGGCTAGATTTGGCTGCGCCGGCAGCACGGCAGTACGGGCCCCGCACGGACCGAGGCCCACTCCCTCACCACAAGCCCATGACAGAGCACGACGGAGCGGAGCACAGCGTCGCGGCGCCATCGGAAGGGAAGGACCGTCGCGCGGCATCCCTCGGCCCGAGCGACAAGGCGTGAGCGCGCCCAGGCCGATTCGCGTGCTGCTCATCGGCCCCTCGATGAAGATCCTGGGGGGCCAGTCGGTGCAGATTGAGCAGGTCCTCAAGCACGTCGGCGCCCGCCCGGAAATCGACATCCAGTTCCAGTGGATGAATGCCCCGCTCCCGGCGCCCTTCAGGGACATCCGCTTCCTGCGCACGGTCCTCGCCTGGCTGGTCTACGTGCCGGTGCTCTTCGCCCGTGCGTGGCGCTACGACGTCCTTCACGCCTTCACGGCCGCGTACTGGGGCTACTACATCTGGGTGCTCCCTGCCCTCCTGGCGGCGAAGCTCTTCCGCAAGAAGTTCCTGCTGCATTACCACGATGGGCAGGCGCGTGCGCACCTCGAGCACTGGCGGTGGGCCCTGCCCACGATGCGCCGCGTCGACGCGCTCGTCTCACCGAGCCGCTTCCTCGTCGACGTGTTCGCCGACTTCGGGCTCAGGTCACACGCGGTCTACAACATCATCGACAACGAGCGCTACACATTCCGGTCGAGGAAGCCCCTCCGCCCCGTCATCCTGCACAACCGCAGCTTCGAGCCGCTCTACAACATCCCCTGCACGCTGCGTGCGTTTGCCCGCGTGCAAGCCGTGTATCCCGACGCCGAGCTGACCCTGGCGCACGACGGACCAGACCGTGCCGCCCTCGAACACCTCGCGCACGAACTCGGCCTCCGTCACTGCCGGTTCGTCGGCAGGGTCGCGCACCACGAGATTGCCGGGCTCTATGACGCGGCCGACATCTACATCACGACGCCCAACATCGACAACATGCCGGTGAGCCTGCTGGAGTGCGCGGCGTCGGGCCTTCCCATCGTGGCCACCAGGGCCGGTGGCATTCCGTACCTCATGACCGACGAGGAGGATGCCCTGCTCGTGCCGATCGATGACGACGAGGCGGCCGCGAATGCGTGCCTGCGCCTCCTGCGTGACCCCGCCCTCGTTGAGCGCCTGACGAGGAATGCATACGAACGCGTGCAGGCATACGTCGGCTCCGAAGTCGCCGCCTCGTGGGTTCCTGTCTATCGCGCCGTGTTGAGCGGAGACACGCTCAGGCCCTGAGCCAACGGGTCAGGAGCCCGGGGCCTGGGGGGACAGGTCGTGCACGCGGAACACCCTGAAGTCGCCCGTTTCGTAGACCTGCTCGAACGACTGCGGGCGTTCGGCCATCAAGGTGCGCAGCCCGTCGATGGGCGGATGCGGGAGACCCACGTCGCCCAGGATCACGTGCGTGATCCCGACACGCTGGAACTCCAGCGTGACCTGCGGTGGCTGCGCCCTGAAGTAGCCCATGGCCGGGACCCCCGTTTCGAGGGTGAGTACGCGCGGGGAGATGAACACGGCGCGCATCGGCTGTCGCGCCTTTTCGGTCCGCACCCAGTCGAAGAGCGTCTGCACGTCGCTGCGCGTCAGCATCTCGCCCCGCCCTTCACGCTGCTGCGCCGTGAACAGCGTTCCGGCGACAAGGGCGGCGGCGCCCCAGGGAAGCGCGCGCAGAAGCACACCCGACACGCGTGGAATCCAGCTCAGGCCGCGTCTCGCACCGGCAAGGGCCGTGTAGGCCACCACCGGCCAGAGGGGCCACAGATAGCGCTGGTCGGCCACCGGCGCCGACGCCACCAGGAGCACGTAGCATACGACGAGGCACCCCAGCAACGAGCGACCATACCGGCGGAAGAAGTCCCAGGCGCCAATGGGCAGGAGCAGGAGGCCGAGCGCGTGCCACGCGTCGTTCACGAGGTCCCATGGCGTCGGATACAGCAGGCTTTCGAGAAGCCCGAAACGGTAGGTCACGAAGATGGACGCGAAGCGACCGAAGATCACCGCCGGCCCGCGCAGTGCCACTTTGAGGAAGGGCACGTGGTCGAGACCAACCACGAGCAGCGCGACCAGCCCCAGGGCGACCCACGTCGCGCCAAGGACCAGCAGCTTCGCGCGATCGCGGGGCCTGACGAGAGCCAGCAGGAACACCGCAGGCACGAGGGCCACGCCGGCGATTCGTACGGACATCATGAACGACCCGAGCGCGAAGATCGCGAGCGTGCGCCCCCACGTGATCGGTTTGTCGGTATCGCCGATCAGTGTCAGCGCCCAGAAGAGCGCCAGGAACGGCAGGTCAGAGAGCGCGGAGTTGGTGGCGAAGCTGGCTTCGAGTCCCACGCCGACCGCCGCAGCGGAGGCGACGGCAATCCACCTGGCATCATTCCGACCCAGGCGCAGCGAGGCGGCGACCAGGAAGGCCGCCATGCATAACGTGACGAGGATCTTGGGAAAGAGCAGCCCAGTCCCGAACAGCGCGACGCCGGGGGCGAGCATGAGCGGCCACCCTGGTGGCTGCACCCTGGGCCCGATCATGATGTTGAATGGCGTGTACAGGTAGCCGATGTCGTCGTACCCACGACCTTCGACCAGGGCCTTGGCGTGAAGCAGGTACTGCGCGTAGTCCCCGGCTTCCCGGAACGGGAGAATGGACCAGTGGAAGGCCGCGAGAATGGCGAAGGGGAGAACGCCGAGGGACAGCCACAACAAGCGTCGCGGCCATGGTCCCCAATCGGCGGCGTCTGCCGCAGTACTCCGCGTCAGGCCTGGTAAGGCCGGCGAGTTTCTGCTATCCCTTGGCAAGGTCGAGGCAACATCGAGCACCCCTGCAAGGAATGCAAGCTCCGCGCCGTCTCGACGAGTGGTCCGCGCAGACGGGTTGTCCGGTCGCTCTCCACCACCATTTCGGGTAGTCCAGCAGCTTTGGGCCACGGCTATCTTGTCCGGCGTGACGATGCGGCATCGCCCCTCTTCCCGTCTGGCCCGCCTTGCGGCGCTCGCCTTTGCGGCCGTCATCGCTTTCGCGACGCTCTGGCCCCTTCCCGATCAGCCGCAGACCAACGAGCAGCTCTGTGTCATCTGCGGCGCGCTCGGGGGGATCGACTTCCTCTCGAACATCGTCCTCTTCCTGCCGCTCGGCATTGCGCTCGGTGCAGCGGGAGTCCGGGTCAGTCGCGCCCTCCTGCTGGGGGCTGGGTTCTCCCTCGGGATCGAGATCCTGCAATGGCAGGTCGTGGCAGGGCGCGATGCCTCGCTTGGTGACCTGGTCTCCAACACGATGGGCGCGGTGGTGGGGGCACTCGCAGTGACCTCGCATCGTGTGCTCCTGTATCCCTCGCCTCGCATGGCGCGGCGACTCGCTTCCGCGATGACGGTGGTGCTCGTGGTCGCCGCGTCGGTGGGTGCGTGGGCGCTGCGACCAGCGCCCGTCTTCTGGAAGTACTGGAGCCAGTGGGCGCCCACGCGCCATGGATTCGAGTCCTTCGGAGGTGAACTGCTCGCCCTGACGCTCAACGATCGCCCTATTCCGATCGGTTCGGTGATCGATCCGACCCGAGAAACAGCAACGTTCAGCGAAGGCATCTTCCAGGTCGACGCCCGTCTCGTGCCGGATTCGTCATCCCCCGGTGCATTGCTCATTGCACGCGCGGGGAACCCGATCGACGAGGAATTCGAGCTCGTTCAACGAGGCCGGGACCTCCTGTTCCGTGCGCGCCGCAACGCGGCTCGACTTTCCCTTCGGTCGCCAGTGGTCGCGCTCCCAGGAGCGTTCGGCGGGCGCCCGGTCGGCCCCGTGGAAATCTCGGCGTACGCAGGGGTGGCCCGGATCGAACTGGTCGCAGGAAATGCCGCCGGCGTCATTACTGCCGACTCGATCCCCCTTACCCTTGGCCGCACGTGGCAGGTCATCTTCCCCCTGGACATCCGCGACCCGTCGCTGCACGGGCCCGGCGCGATGGCCTTCTTGACCGTCGCCATCCTCCCCCTGGCCTACTGGGCGGGGCTCGGTGTCATCGGCTCGGCGACCCTGGTGTGGCTCGGGAGCGTTGCATTGTTGCTGCTGGGTGGGCTGCCAATGCTGGCCGGAATCGCGGTCGGCGGGCCCTGGGATGCCGCGGGGCTGACCCTGGGGAGCGCGATCGGCCTCGCGCTGGCGCGCGTCAGCGCTGCCAGAACCAGCGGGTCCGGCGGGCGTCGATTGCCGACAGGGACCCTGCTGCGTTGATCGTGTGCGTTGCGACGAGGTCGCGACGCCAGTGGGGCTCGAGCCGGGTCACCGCTGTCTCGCGATAACCATCGTCGTCCAGCTGATCGATGCGCTGGATGGTCATCGCGCCGCCATAGCGCCGCGAACCATCCTGCGCCGGCCGATACCACACACCCTCTTTGCAGAATGGGCGCCCGGCCGGGCGCGCCGATCTGACGTCGCTCAGCACGGGGTTTCGTGCATGCGGCGTCCACGGCCCCAGGGGCGTGTCGGCGTGATACAGGAAGAGCTCATCCCACGCGTCCCCGCCGCTCTCCGTGCCGGCCGCGAACATCCACCAGCGTCCGTGCAGGTGTGCAATCGTCGCGTCCACGAGCGGTCGGTCGTCAAGCACAACGCCGACGCGCGACCACGCGTCGGGGAACTGCGTCGCGCGCCAGAGCTCGACACGCCCCATCGCCGCGGTTTCCGGGACCATGTAGAACGCGCCGTCGTATGCAAAGACGTACGGATACGACAGGTGGTAGTCGGTCACGAGCGCCTCGCGCATCGGCCCCGCCTCTCCCTTCTCGTTCACCTCGAAGACGGAGATGTGCGCCCGTCCCCGCTGGTTCATGAACTCCTCGAAGAAGACGTAGTGCCGGCCGTCCACGAACACGGGGAAGGGGTCGGCCCAGAAGCGATCGTTAGGCGGCACGAGCATGCGGAACCGGTGCGGCGAGAGGTCGGGCACGCCGCCCCCCGGGGCCCCCCGTCGATAGCCGATGATCCACTGTTCCTCGCTGAGCGCCGCGCGCAGGTGACTGACCGCCCAGTTCGTACCCAGCGTGATGATGCGTCGCGCGATTTCCGCGTTGCCGGGCGCGGTGTACAGGCGTTCGCTGTACGCCACCGGCGCCGCGCGATCCTCCCCCGGCACGCCAAGGCCCTCGGGGCCACGAAGGGCGAGGTCGCGCAGCGCGCGCGAGACGAAGGGCACTGCCTGCCAGTAGTAGACCGCGCGGTTGCGTCTCACCGAATACCGATCGGTGCGCGACCATCCGCGACAGAGCACGCGACCGTCGTCGAGCGCGTCACCAAGGACCTGGAGCGTCGCCCCTGTCACCTCGTGCCGTTCGAGGACTTCCCAGAAGCCCGGCGGCCCGCCGCGATTCACGCGGTTGTCGCCGTGGTGATAGCTCCAGATGCCATGCCTCGCGATCGTCACCACCTTGCCACGGAGGATGCGGAACCCGAAGCGCAGCGCGACGTCGAGGTCATGCCCGAGGATCCGCTCGATGTCGGCGTCCTCGAAATAGTCCGAGTAGGTCGTTCGCCGGGGCGTCACGTCGACCACAGGCGCGTCGCCAACGAGCGGCGCGATGCTCGTCATCGTGAACGGGTCGCGCTCCACCGAGAACTTCCAGGCATCGATCCGGTTGTAGGCGGCGTGGGCCAGGACGCGTCGGTTCGCGATCCACGACTTGAGGCGGGAGCGCCGGGGTCCGGGGCCGTGCGGCGTGCTGTTCCGGATGACGAGGGCGATCGTCGCATGTCCCTCGGCGAGGAAACGGGCGATGGCCTCGTAGATCCACTGAGGCTGCTCGAGCCCGTCCACCAGGAGCCCCACGCGCAGGGGTCGCGAACTCCGAATACCGCCAGCGTCTGGCGCGTGCGTTGCCGGTGCGTGAGGGCGTTCGGGCACGTGGAGCAGAAGCGGGATAAAGGGCGGCGTTGTGCGCGGGGAACGCAATGCAAGGCAATGTGGATTCGCAAGGCGGCCTGCATATTAGTGTCGGCGCTCCCGTCGGCTGCATGACGTCATTCTCACCCCCACACCATTGCATAACGCGACAAGGCCGTGGTGACGGGAGGAACACCGGCGGTGCCCGATTCGAGCCTCCCGGTTGCGCGGGGGCGCGTCCACGACGCGGTGGCCGAGGCCCGGTCCGTCCAGCCGGCGTGGTACCGCTCCGGGGTCGATGTCCGCGTCCGGTGCCTCGGGCGAGTCCGCGAGGCCCTCTTCGCACGCCGCCTCGAAGCCGCCGAGACGATCAGCCGGGAAACCGGAAAACCTGTTGGGGAGGCGCTGGTCGCCGAGGTCGTCACGGTGCTCGACATGCTGCGATTCGCCGAGCGCATGGCACCCGGCTTCGGCCGTCCGTCGCGCTTTGGCTCGTCATCCCTCGCACTCTGGCGAAAGCGCTTCACGACCACCCGGGAGCCGTACGGCGTGATGGGCATCATCTCGCCGTGGAACTATCCGTTCATGCTCCCGGCCGGACAGGTGATTCCTGCCCTGGTCACTGGCAATGCGGTCGTCCTCAAGCCCTCCGAGCTCACCCCCTCGTGTGGCGACCTGCTGCTGTCGCTGTTCGCCGAGGCCGGGCTCCCGGACGGCGTGCTCCAGGTCGTTCATGGAGCGGGCGAGGCCGGAGCGGCGCTCGTGGAATCAGACCTGGACAAGGTGTTCTTTACCGGGTCGGTCGCGGCGGGGCGTCGCGTCGCCCTGCGATGTGCGGAGCGACTCGTGCCATACGGTCTCGAGCTCGGCGGGAGCGACCCGGCGATCGTGCTCGACGACGCGGACGTGTCGCACGCGGCGCATGGGATCGCGTGGGGACGCTTTGCGAACGCCGGTCAGACCTGCGTGGCGCCCAAGCGGGTGTACGTCGCGGCGAGTGTGCACGATGCGTTCGTCGTCGCGCTCGAGCGCGCGGTCGGGCGCCTGAGGCTCCGCCGACCTAACGACGACACGTGGGAGGTGGGAGCGCTGGTCACCCCACGCGCGGT